>NZ_VJWO01000068.1:0-25967 GCF_014889455.1 Pseudomonas sp. K8 | reverse complement strand
GTTGAGGTTGTCCCGCCCACCCCAGTGGCTCGCCCCGGCATGCCAGGCGCGTTGGCCCTCATCCACCAGACGGAACACGCGCAACTCGTCGTAACCGGCGGCGCGGTAGCCGGGCTCGGCCGGATCAGGCAGCAGATAGTGCGCGCTGACGCCGTGTCGCGTCAGGGTGTGCAGGGATGACATAAAGGGCGCGGCGGTGTAATGCAGGACCACTTGCGCCACGGGCTCGCCGTTGCGTGCGTTGAAGTCCTTGGCGGGAAAACTGGTATCGATGACCAACATAAGAAGCGTCCTTTTCGGTACAGGCCGAGTCATTCGGCCCGTTCAAGCGCAAAACAATGACCGCCATCCTGAAGGGTTGAACGTCAGGCGGGCGGTAACTATTTGGCACACGAAAGAACGCGGGTCAGCGCCGCAGCGGCATGCCCAGATCGACCCGCAGGCCATCCGGCTGGCTGTCGAACGTCAACGAGCAGGAGCAGCGCTGGACGATCGCCTGCACAATCGCCAGGCCCAGGCCGCAGCCCTCGCTGTTGCCGTTGCGCCAGAAGCGCTGGGTCAGGTATTGCAGGTCTTCGCTGGCGATCTGTTTGCCGTGGTCGCGCACGCGGAACACCACCTGATCGCCGGCCATCAACACACTCAGCTCCACCCGGGTATCGGCCGAGGTGTGGCGCAGGGCGTTGTCCAGCAGGTTGCGCAGGGCCGCGACGGCAAGGCCCACCGGCATTTCCAGCGGGGTATCGCTGAGGTCGTCCGGCAGGATCAGGTCGATGCGCTGGTTGTCGCCGGCGTTGGCATCCTGGATCGCCAGCCGTGCGACTTGCTCGGCACTCGACTGCACGCCGTCGTCGAACGACAGGCTGCCCTCCACTCGCGCCAGCAACAGCAATTGCTCGAGGGTGCGGTGCAGGCGGTCGGCGCCCTCCTCGGCATGGGCCAGGGACTGGTCGCGGGCCGCACCTTCAGTCATGCGCGCCACTTGCAGGTGGGTCTTGATCGCAGTCAGCGGGCTGCGCAGTTCGTGGGCGGCGTCGCCGGTGAGGCGGCGTTCGCGCTCGATGGTCTTGGCGATGCGCTGCAACAGTTGGTTCTGGGTGTCGAGCAGCGGTTTCAGCTCGCTGGGCAGTGGGTGGATCTGCAACGGTTCGAGGGAATCGGCGCTGCGCCGCATCAATGCATCGCGCATGCGATTGAGCGGCTGCAGGCTTTGACCGATCCCCAGCCACAGCAGGCACAGGCAGCCCAACAACGCCACGCCGACCGGCACCGAGGCCGCCAGCAGGATCGACAGGTTCAACGCCTCGCGCTCCACCTGGCGGTCGGCGGTGGTAATGAACAGATCGCCACGGGCCAGGGTGAAGCTGCGCCACGCCGCGCCGTCGATGATCTGGTCGCGAAAACCGCTGCGATGGGATTCCAGCCCCTGGTCCGGTGTGGTGTGGCTGCGCGCCAACACTTCACCGCGCAAGGAACTGACCTGACAGGCCATGCCGCCCGGCACGTTCAGTTGCTCGGCGCTGAAGTGCTTGCCCTCGGCGCTGCTCGCCAGGCCCGGCATCTGCTCCATCAAACCGGCGACCATACGCGCCGACGCGACCAGGCGCTGGTCGAGGGAGAACATCATCTGATTGCGCAGATCGTTGAGCATCCAGGCCGCCGCCAGCGCCCAGATCAACACAAAAGCGGCACCGAGCTTGAAGGTCAGGCGCAGGCGCAGGCTCATCACGAAGCGCTCTCTCCACCATCCGCCGGCCCCAGGCGGTAGCCCAGGCCACGCACCGTTTCGACGATGCCGTTGCCCAATTTGCGCCGCAGATGGTGGATATGCACGTTGAGGGCGTTGCTTTCCAGTTCGTCGTTGAAACCGTAGACGCTGTCTTTGAGCTGTTCGCTGGAGAGCACGCGGCCCTTGTTGTGCAGCAGCGCCTGCAACAGCGCTTGTTCACGGCGGGAAAGGTCCACGGGCTGCCCGGCCAGCAGGGTTTCGCGGCTGCTCGGGTCGTAACTGAGGCGGCCGTGTTCGATCAGGTTGACACTGCGCCCGGCCACGCGCCGCAGCAAGGTTTGCAGGCGCGCGGCGAGTTCGCGCAGGTCGAAGGGCTTGAGCAGGTAATCATCGGCGCCGGCTTGCAGGCCGTCGACGCGGTTGGTCACCGAATCCCGCGCGGTGAGGATCAGCACCGGAATTTCCAGGCCCTGGCTGCGCTGTTGTTGCAGCAACTTGAGGCCGTCTTCGTCGGGCAGCCCGAGGTCGAGCACCATGATGTCGAATTCGGCAGCCTTGAGCATCGCCCGCGCGGCGGCGGCGGTGGCCACGCGCTCGACGGTAAAGCCCTGGGCACCGAGGCCGGCCACGATGCCGCTGGCGATCAATTCGTCGTCTTCACAGACCAGTACGTGCATGCTGAACCCTTCATGAAAGATGGGGGGATTAGAAGACAGATCGATTAAGCGCGCATTATGCCGCCAAAGTTCGCAACATCAGATAATCCCTACGCTCTAGAATAGCGTCCGGTTAATCATCGGTTAATCAACACCACACATTGTGTGCCTCACTTGCATCGAACTAAGGCTTGACCATGCGGCATCTATTTACCTTACTGCTGATGTTGTTCGCGGGATTCGCCCAGGCTGCGCCGGGTAACCCGTTCGAGACCAAACCCGACTTCCTCCCGGTGGGCAAGGCCTTCACCTTGACGTCCGAACGCCTGGAGTCCGGCGAAACCCAGCTGTTCTGGCAGATAGCCGATGGTTATTACCTGTACCAACAACGCATGAAGTTCGACGGCCTCGCCGAAAAACCCGCGCTACCCGAGGGTGAAGCCCATAGCGATGAGTTCTTCGGCGAACAGCAAGTATACCGCCAAGGCCTCGAAGTGAAGATTCCGGCGGGGACGACCGGCCAGGTCAAGCTGGGCTGGCAGGGCTGTGCCGATGCCGGCCTGTGTTACCCGCCACAGTCAATGACCGTGGACCTGGGCGGCAACCCGGCCGTCGCCGCCACCGCACAAGCCCAGGACCAGAGCCTGGCAAGCGGCCTGCAGCAGCGCAGCCTGGGGTGGAGCCTGCTGGTGTTCTTCGGCCTGGGCCTGTTGCTGGCGTTTGCCCCGTGTTCGTTGCCGATGTTGCCGATCCTCGCCGGCCTGGTGGTCGGCAGCGGGGCCAACCCGCGTCGCGGTTTTGCGTTGGCCGGCAGCTACGTGGTGTGCATGGCGCTGGTGTATGCCGCGCTGGGCGTACTGGCCGCGCTGCTCGGCAGCAACCTGGCGGCGCTGCTGCAAACCCCGTGGATACTCGGCAGCTTCGCGGCCTTGTTCGTGATCCTGGCCCTGCCGATGTTCGGCTTTTTCGAACTGCAACTGCCGGTGGCCCTGCGCGATCGCCTCGACAACGTCAGCCGCAACCAGAGCGGCGGCAGCCTGATCGGCGCCGGAGTGCTCGGCGCGCTGTCCGGCCTGCTGGTCGGCCCCTGCATGACCGCGCCCCTGGCCGGCGCCCTGCTCTATATCGCCCAGAGCGGTAATGCCCTGCACGGCGGGCTGATCCTGTTCGCCATGGGCATCGGCATTGGCGTGCCTCTGTTGCTGCTGGTGACCGTGGGCAACCGCTTCCTGCCCAAGCCGGGCACCTGGATGAACGTGCTCAAGGGCGTGTTCGGCTTCCTGTTCCTGGCCACCGCCGTGTTGATGATCCGCCCGGTGGTCGGGGAAAACCTGTGGCTCGGCCTGTGGGGCGCGCTGGCCATGGCCATGGCCTATTGCGGCTGGCGCCTGGCCCAGGATTTCGGGCGGGTCGCCATGCTGTCCGGCGCCGTTTCCGTGGTGCTCGGGTTGTGGGGCGGCTTGCTGCTGGTCGGTGCGGCAGGTGGCAGCGACGACGTGTGGCAACCGCTGAAGGTCTACAGCGGCTCGCGGATCAGCGGCGCGCCGAGTGCCCACGATGCGTTCATGACGATCAACGACCCGGCCGTGCTGCAAAGCCAGCTCGACAGCGCCAAGGCCCAGGGCCAATGGGTGCTGGTGGATTACTACGCCGACTGGTGCGTGTCATGCAAGATCATGGAAAAACAGGTGTTCGGCAAACCCCACGTAATGGACGCCTTGAAAGACGTGCGCCTGCTGCGCCTGGACGTCACCGCCGACAATGCCGCCAGCCGCGCACTGCTCGATCGCTACAAAGTGCCGGGGCCACCGAGCTTTGTGTGGATCGGCCCGGACGGTGAAGAACGCCGCGCCCGGCGCATCACCGGCGAAGTCGATGCCGATACGTTCCTGCAACGCTGGACCCAGACGCGGGACGCCCGCTGATGCTGACCCTGACCATCGGCACCTTCGCCATCGCCCTGAATCACATCCTGCTGATCGGCGCGCTGATTCTTGCCACCCTGGTGGGCTGGCGCGTGGCCAAGCGTGGTGGGGAAAACCCGGAGTCGGTGCTGTTCAGCCTGTTCCTGCTGGGCATGTTGACGGCCCGCGTCAGCTTTGTGCTGATGTACTGGAGTTACTACCGCAACGACCCGCTGCAGATCGTCGACCTGCGCGACGGCGGCTTTCTCGCCTGGCCCGGCGTCATTGCACTGATCCTCGGCGCGCTGCTGTATGGCTGGCGCCGCCCGGCCCTGCGCAAACCGTTGAGTGCCGGGGTCATCACCGGCCTGCTGTTCTGGGGCATGACCAGCCTGTCGCTGAGCCTGTATGACAAGGGCTCGCGCCTGCCGGACATCACCCTGCGCAACGCCAACGGCGAGGTGGTGCAACTGGGCGATTACCAGGGCGGTCCGCTGGTGATCAACCTGTGGGCCACGTGGTGCCCGCCGTGCCGTCGGGAAATGCCGGTACTGGAACGCGCCCAACGCCAACGCCCCGACGTGACGTTCCTGTTCGTCAACCAGGCCGAAAGCATGCAAAGCGTCAGCACTTACCTGGCGACCCAGGGCCTGACCCTGGACAACGTCTTGTTCGACGCCAGCGGCCGCCTCGGCCAGGCCGTGGGCTCCATGGCCTTGCCGACCACGCTGTTCTACCAAGCCGATGGACGCCTGATCAACAGCCACCTCGGTGAACTGTCCCAGGCCAGCCTGGCCCGTGCCATGGAACCCTTCGACACCGCCCCTGCCGTCACGCCCCCTACAAGGAAACCGACATGCCCCGCCTCCGCCACCTGCTGACCCTGTTATCACTGAGCATGGCCGCCACCCTGGCCCAGGCCGAAGACTGGCCGGCCCCGATCAAACAGATCGAAGCCAAGGGCGCCAAGATCCTCGGCAAGTTCGACGCCCCCAGCGGCCTCACCGGCTACGCCGCGCAGTACCAGAACCGCGGCATGGCGCTGTACCTGAGCGCCGACGGCAAAAGCGTGCTCGCCGGCACCCTGTATGACGCCCAGGGCAATGACCTGAGCAGCGCGCCCCTGGAACAACTGGTGTACGCGCCGATGGCCAAGGAAGTCTGGGCGAAGATGGAAAAAAGCAGCTGGATCCAGGACGGCGACACCAACGCGCCGCGCACGGTCTACCTGTTCAGCGACCCCAACTGCCCGTACTGCAATATGTTCTGGGAACAGGCGCGGCCCTGGGTCAAAGCCGGCAAGGTGCAGTTGCGTCACATCATGGTCGGCATCATCCGCCAAGACAGCCCAGGCAAATCCGCCGCCCTGCTGGCCAGCCCAGACCCGCAAAAAGCCCTGCAAGAACACGAAGCCGCCGGCAAGGGCAGCAAGTTGCAGGCGCTGGACAAAATCCCGGCGGCGATTGAAGCCAAGCTCGAGGCCAATATGAAGTTGATGGATGAGCTGGAGTTGTCGGCGACGCCAGCGATTTTCTATCTGGATGACAAGGGCGGCTTGCAGCAACAGCAAGGGGCGCCGTCGCCGGATAAGTTGGTGAAGATCCTTGGGCCGAAATAGGCGGAGTCTGGACTGACGCTATCGGGGGCAAGCCCCCTCCCACATTTGAAGGCATGAACCCGGTCGAGTGTGGGAGGGGGCTTGCCCCCGATGAGGCCCATGCAGGCAACGAAAACTACAAGCCCTCCAACTCCGCCATCAAATCACTCAACCGATCCACCTTCTCGGCACTGATGGCTGTCGCCGCCAGCCCATCGATGTACTCGGCCAACTGCGCCACCGTGCTGCACTCGAACATCGCCCGCAACGGCACATCCCGTTGCAACGTCTTCTGCACGCGCGAGGCGATCTGCGTGGCCAGCAACGAGTGCCCGCCCAGCTCGAAGAAGTTGTCCTGCACGCCCACGCGGTCGACCTTGAGCACCTCGGCCCAAATCGCGGCCAATGTCCCCTCCAGTGCCGTGCGTGGCGCCAGGTAGGCCTGGTCGTGCAACTGGCCGATCTCCAGGGCCGGCAGGGCGTTGCGGTCGAGTTTGCCATTGGCGTTGAGCGGCAGGCGCTCGAGCCACAGCCAATGCAGTGGCACCATGTATTCCGGCAGTTCAGAACGCAGGTGTTGCTTGATGTGGTCCAGGCACTCGCCAGGGTCGAGGGTGGTATCGGCGGCCACCAGGTAACCGACCAAGTGTTTGCCGTTGACGCCCTCCTGCACCCCAACCGCCGCGTCGCGCACTGCCGCTTGTTCATGCAGACGCGCTTCGATTTCCCCCAGCTCGATGCGGTAGCCGCGGATCTTCACCTGATGGTCGATACGCCCGACGTACTCCAGCACCCCATCGCTGCGCCGCCGTGCCAGGTCGCCGCTGCGGTACAGACGCTCGCCCGCGGCGCCGAACGGGTTGGGCACGAACACCTGGGCGGTGCGCAGCGGGTCGCTGACGTAACCGCGCCCTACGCCGGTACCGGCGACGCACAGCTCGCCCACCGCGCCCTGCGGCACCAACGCCAGTGCAGCGTCCAGCACGTACAAGCGGTTGTTGTCGGTCGGCGCACCAATCGGCAGGTAAGTCCCCCGGGTCGAGGCCAGGTCGACACGGAAGAACGCCACATCATCCGAACATTCCGCCGGACCATAAGCGTTGACCAAGCCAACCTCGGGGTAACGCAGCAACCACTGTTGCGCCAGCTCCGGCGGCATGGCTTCACCGGTCGGCAGCATCCAGCGCAGGCCGTCCAGGCGGATGCGTGCCTCGGCCAGCATGCCCTGGATCAGCGACGGCACGCTTTCCAACACGCTGATGCCCTGGGCCTGCACATGGGCGAGCAAGCCCTGGGGATCGTGGGCGACGGCATTCGGCACGATATCCACCCGCGCGCCGAACAGCGGCGCGGCAAGGAACTGCCACACCGAAATATCGAAACTCTGCGAGGCGGTTTGCGCGATCACATCCACCGGGCTCAGGTCCAGGTACGGCACCTTGCTCAACTGGTTGTTGAGCATGCCGCGCTGTTCGACCATCACGCCTTTGGGCAGGCCGGTGGAGCCCGAGGTATAGATCACATAGGCAAGGTTGTCCGGGCCACTGTAGATGCCGGGGTTTGCCCCACGAGCAGGCACCTCCTCCCACACCAGCAACTGGCATTCCACGCCTTGCAGCAGCTCAATGGCCTGCTCGCGACACGCCTCGGTACACACCAGCAACGGGGTGCGGCTCAGCTCGATAATCCGGCTCAGACGCTGACCGGGCAGCCCCGGGTCGAGCGGCAGGTAACCGGCACCGGCCTTGAAGCTACCGATGATCATGCCGAGCAAATCGAGACTGCGCTCCGCCAGCAATGCCACCGGCTGATCCAGGCCGACACCCGCGGCGATCAGTGCGTGGCCCAGGCCGTTACTGCGCCGGTTCAACTCGGCATACGTCCACTGTCGGTCGAGGCACGTAGCGACGATGCGTTGCGGATGCTGCGCCACCTGGGCTTCGAACAGCTCGATATAGCTGCGCTCCAGCGGGTAGGCGTGCTCGCTCCGGTTGCAGACGTGTACCAGGAATTCACGCTCCTGCGCGCCCATCAATGGCAGCTCGGCCATGTCGCCATGAAAACCCTGCATCAGCGCCAGCAGCAGGCGCTTGAACTCACTCAACATGCCCTGCACGGTGCTTTCATCGAAGTAACGCTGGTCGTAGGACAGGTGCAAACCAAGCTCATCGCCCGGATAGCACACGGCCGTCAGCGGGAAGTTGGTGTGGGTGCGGCCGGAGTCCGAGGTGGCATTCAGGCTTTGCGCACGGTCGAGTACCGAGACTTCCACCGGGGCGTTTTCGAACACGAACAGGCTGTCGAACAGCGGTTGGCCCTTGGGCAATTCGCTGTGTTCCTGAAGGGTCACCAGCGGCAGGTATTCGTACTCGCGCAGTTGCATATTGCTGTCGAGCAGGCCATTCAACCAGTGGCGCACGCTGCACTGTTGGCCCTCCTCGGGCAGCTTCACACGCAGCGCGATGCTGTTGATGAACAGGCCGACGGTCCGTTGCATGTCCGGCATGTCCACCGGACGCCCGGCCACGGTGACGCCGAACAGCACGTCACGCTCGCCGCTCAAGCGCCGCAGCACCAGGGCCCATGCGGCCTGGGCAAAGGTGTTGACGGTCAGTTGATGAGCCTGGGCCAGTTCGCGCAGGTGTATACCGTCGCGGGCATCGAGGCGGGTGTAGCAATCGCCCACTACCATGCCGCCGCTGCCACCGGCGTGTTCGCGCAGGAACGGGCGGTCGCTGGGGATCGGCGTGGTGCGCTCGAAGCCCCGCAGGTTGTGCTGCCACCACTGGCGCGCCGCACTCAGGTTCTGGCGTTGCAGCCAGGCGATGTAGTCGCGATAACGCGGCGGCGTGGCCAGTTGCGCGTCGTGGCCTGCGCCGAGGGCCGTGTAGAGGTCGAAGAAGTCATTCATCAACAACGAACGGCACCAGGCATCGATGAGGATGTGATGGTTGCTCATCATGAACCAGTAGCGCGCTTCAGCGACGCGGATCAGGCGAAGGTGGAACGGCGCCTGGTTGAGCAGATCGAAACCGGCTTCGCGCTCGGCCTTGAGCAGGGCTTGCAGGCGCGGTTCCTGTTCGGCCTCGGCAACGGCGCGCCAGTCCAGGTACTCGATCGGCGTGCTGCCGGGTTTGTGGATCACTTGCAGCATGTCCTCGCCGACGTTCCAGCAGAACGAGGCGCGCAAGGCTTCGTGACGGGCGATCACCGCTTGCCAGGCCTGGGCGAAACGCTCGGGGTCGAGGGCGCTGTCGATGCGGTAGCGGTCCTGCATGTAGTAGAGGCCGGTGCCCGGTTCAAGCAGGGTATGCAGCAGCAGGCCTTCCTGCATCGGGGTCAGCGGGTACACGTCTTCGATCGCACTGGCGGGCACCGGCAAGGCGTCCAACTGCGCCTGGGTCAGGCGCGCCAGGGGGAAGTCGGAAGGCGTGAGGCCGCCGGCGCCGTCCTTGAGGCAATGGGCGATCAGGCTGTGCAGTTCGTCCAGGTAGGCCGCGGCCAACTCGCCAATCGTCTGCTGATCGTGGCGTGCGCGGCTGAAGGTCCAGCGCAGCACCAGTTCGCCGCCGTACACCTGGCTGTCGACACTCAGTTCGTTGGGCAGCGGCGCATCCGGGTCATGGGCGAGGCCGGCGGATTCCTCCAGCGGGTGGAACAGTGCATCGGCGCCGAAGCTCTGGTCGAACTGGCCGAGGTAGTTGAAGGTGATGTCGGCACTCGGCAGTGCGGCCATCGTCTGTTTGCACAGGTCGTCCGCCAGGTAGCGCAGCACGCCGTAGCCCAGGCCTTTGTGCGGCACGCCGCGCAATTGCTCCTTGATGGCTTTGATCGATGCGCCCTGCTCCGCCAGCGGCGTCAGGCGCACCGGATAGGCGCTGGTGAACCAGCCGACGCTGCGGGTCAGGTCGATCTCATCGAACAGGGTTTCGCGGCCGTGGCCTTCCAGCTGGATCAGCGCCGAGGCGTGACCGCTCCAGCGGCACAGCACGCGGGCCAGGGCGGTCAGCAGCAGGTCGTTGACCTGGGTGCGATAAGCGCTGGGGGCTTGTTGCAGTAACTGGCGGGTGCGTTCGGCGTCCAGGCGCACGCTGAGCGTCTCGGCATCGCGATGGCGCAATGCGCCGTGCGGGCGCGCCACCGGCAAGGGCACCGCCGCACCGGCCAAGCACTCCTGCCAGACGCACAATTCTTCGCGCAGGGATTCGCTGCCGGCATAGGCCTGCAAGCGGGCGGCCCAGTCGCGCAAAGCACTGGTCTTGGGCGGCAGGCTCACGGATTGGCCGTCGCTCAATTGGCGATAGACGTTTTGCAGATCCTCGAGCAACACACGCCACGACACACCATCCACCACCAGGTGATGGATCACGATCAGCAGGCGCTGCTGGCCTTGCGGGCCGTCCACCAGCAACGCGCGCAACAGCGGGCCGTGGGCCAGGTCGAGGCTGCGTTGGGTGTCGCTGAACAACGCGCTGCACTGCTGCAGATCACGCACTTGCGCCTGCATCAGCACGCCGCCCTCCGGCACGGCCAGGTATTCGGCGTGCCATTGCGCGTCGCGCCGGGTGAAGCTCAGGCGCAGCGCGTCATGCTGTTCCAGCACCGCCAGCAGGGCTTGCTCCAGGCGATGGGGATCGAGCAGTTGCAGCGGTTTGAGCACCAGCGCCTGGTTCCAGTGTTGACGCGCGGGAATCTCTGTCTCGAAGAACCACTGCTGGATCGGCGTGAGCCCCGAGCGGCCGCTCAGCATGCCTTGCTCGGCGCTGACCTGCTCGGCGCGCGTGGCGACGGCGGCCAGGGTCTGTACGGTCTGGTGCTGGAACAAATCCCGCGGGCTGAAGTGAATCCCGGCCTGGCGCGCACGGCTGACCACCTGGATCGACAGGATCGAATCGCCGCCCAGTTCAAAGAAGTTATCGTCGAGACCGACCTGCTGCACGTTCAACACCGCGCACCAGATCGCCGCCAACGCCTGCTCCAGCGCGTTGCGCGGCGCCACGTAGTGTTGGCGATTCGCCTCGGCATCCAGCGGCGGCAAGGCGCGGCGGTCGAGCTTGCCGTTGGCGGTCAGCGGCATGCTGTCCAGCACGAGCCAATGGGCGGGCACCATGTAGTCCGGCAGTTGCGCTTTGAGGTGCGCCTTCAAGGCGTCGCGCAAGGGGCCGTGCTCGGCGTCGCTGGCCAGATAGGCCACCAGCTGTTTGCCGCTCGGCGAATCCAGCGCCAGCACCACCGCTTCGCGCACGGCGGGATGTTCGAGCAGGCGCGTTTCGATCTCGCCCAGTTCGATGCGGAAACCGCGAATCTTCACCTGATGGTCGATCCGCCCGAGGTATTCCACCTGGCCGTCGCTCAGTTGGCGCACCAGATCGCCGGTGCGGTACAGGCGACCGCCACGGGCCGCGAAGGGGTCCGCGACAAAACGCTCTGCGGTCATCCCCGGACGCTGGTGATAACCCTGCGCCAGCCCTGCCCCGCCGACGTACAACTCGCCGCTCGCGCCTTGCGGCACCAGGGCCAGGTCGGCGTCGAGAATATAGGCCACGCGGGCGCCGACGATGCTGCCGATCGGCACGCTGCCGACGCCCTCCGCCAAGTGCTGCGGCGCAAGGCCGGCCAGCGGCATCACCACGGTTTCAGTCGGGCCGTAGGCGTTGAAAAACACCTGCGGCTGGAACGCGGCGCGGATGCGCTGCAGGTGTTCGCCGGTCAGCGCCTCGCCGCCGGTGATGCACAACCGCACCGGCAAGGTCTGCCGCTGGGTCGCCAGCCATTGCGCCAACTGGCTGCCGTAGCTCGGGGTGAAGCCCAGCACATTGATGCGGTGGGTGCGGATCAGCCCGCAGATCTGCTCGGCATCCCACTGGCCCTGGGCGCGCAATACCAGTTGTGCGCCGCTGAGCAACGGCACCAGCAAACGCTCGGTGGCGGCGTCGAAGTTGATCGAATAGAAGTGCAGCTCACAGTCATCCGGGCGCATGCCGAAACGCTCGATCACGGCCTGGCAGTGCATGGCGATTTCGCCGTGGCACACCACCACGCCTTTTGGCTTGCCGGTGGAGCCGGAGGTGTAGATCAGGTACGCCGGGTGTTGCGGCAGGCTGAGAAACGGCGGCTCACTGGCCGGGTAGTTCACCAGCACCGGCAGGTCGTCTTCGAGGCACCAGCACGCCAGCGTCGCCGGCAGTTCACCGAGGGCGGCGAACATCGCCGCATCACTGAGCAGCAAGCCGATGCCGCTGTCTTCGATCATGTAATGCAGGCGGTCCAGCGGGTACTCCGGGTCCAGCGGCACATAGGCGCCGCCGGCCTTGAGAATCGCCAGCAGGCCGATGACCATTTCCAGGGAGCGCGGCAACGCCAGGCCGACCCGCACCTGCGGGCCGACGCCACGCTCGCGCAGCATCCAGGCCAGGCGGTTGGCGCGGGCATTCAGTTCGCGGTAGCTGAGGGTCTCACCGGCAAACGTCAGTGCCGGCGCGTCGGCACGGGTCAGTGCCTGCTGGTTGAACAGTGAGTGAAGGCACTGGTCGAGGCGCTGTTCAGCCGCGTCGCTCCCCAGGCTGCGCTGCAATGCGTGCTGCTCGTCGGCACCCAGCATCGGCAGTTCGCTGAGGCGTTGCTGCGGGTCGGCGATCAGCGCTTCGAGCAGGTTGCGCCAATGTTCGGCCATGCGCGCAACGCGCGGCTCATCGAACAAATCGGTGCTGTAGGTCAGGCAGCATCCCAGGCGATGGTCGAGGTCGGTGACTTCCAGGTTGAGGTCGAACTTGGTCGCACGCGCATCGTTGGCCAGGTACTCGACGCTCATCCCGCCCAATTGGCGGCGCTGCTGGAATTCCCAGCGCTGCACGTTGCACATCACTTGGAACAGCGGGTTGTACGCCGCGCTGCGCGGTGGTTGCAGCGCTTCCACCAGATGGTCGAACGGCAGGTCCTGGTGAGACTGGCCCTCGATCACGGTGTGGCGGACTTGCTCGAACAACTCACCGACGCTCATCTGCCCGTCGAGCCGGCAACGCAGTACCTGAGTGTTGAGGAAGGCGCCGATCAGCCCTTCGCTTTCCGGGCGAATCCGATTGGCCACCGGAGCGCCGATGCGCAGGTCGGTCTGGCCGCTGTAGCGGTAGAGCAACACCGCCAGCGTGGCAGTCATGCTCATGAACAGGGTCAGGCCGTGCGCAGCATTGAAGGCCCGAACGCGCGCGGCCAGTTCGTCGCTCAAATCAAAACGGTACAGCCCGCCGCGGTGGCTTTGCACCGGCGGCCGCGGGCGGTCGCCGGGCAGTTCCAGCAGCGGATGCTCATAACCCAATTGCGCGATCCAGTAATCGAGCTGGCGCTGGCGCTCGCCGGACTCCAGCCACTGGCGCTGCCACACGCTGTAGTCGAGGTACTGCACCGGCAGCGGCGCCAGCGGCGAGTCGCGCTCGTCGATGAAGGCTTCGTACAGCGCGCTGAGCTCACGGGCAAAGATGTCCATGGCCCAGCCTTCGGTGACGATATGGTGCAAGGTCAGCACCAGGTAATGCTCCTGCGCGCCGGCCTTGACCAGGCACACGCGCAACAGCGGCCCGGTTTCCAGGTTGAACGGCGTGTGCGCCTCGACATCGGCCAGCTGCTGCAAGCGTTGCTCGCATTCGAGGTGGCTCAGCGCCGAGAAGTCCTGCCAGCCCATGCGCAGGCCGGTCTGCGCCGACACCTGCTGATGGGCCACGCCATCGACGCTCGGGAAGGTGGTGCGCAGGGTTTCGTGGCGCATGATCAAGGCCTGCAACGCGGCCTCGAAACGCCCCACGTCGAGCACCCCGCGCAAACGCGCCATGCCGCCGACGTTGTACGCCGGACTGTCCGGCTCCAACTGCCAGAGGAACCACATCCGCTGCTGGGAATAGGACAGCGGCACCGGCCGGCTGCGGTCGACCTGGGCGATGGCGGTCTGTTGGTTGCGTTGGCCAGCGGCCTGGATCAGCCCGACCTGCTCGGCAAACGCGTCGAGTTCGCTGGCTTCGAACAGGGTGCGCAACGGCAGCTCGACGTCACACGCCTGGCGGGTGCGCGAGATGATTTGCGTGGCCAGCAACGAATGGCCGCCGAGGGCGAAAAAATCATCGCGCAGGCCGATCCGCGGCAGGCCCAGCACTTCGCGCCAGATCGCCGCAATCTGCTGCTGCAACGGGCTCTCGGGTTCAACGTGTTCGCGGGTTTGCCACACCGGCTCGGGCAGCGCACGGCGGTCCAGCTTGCCGCTCGGGCTCAGGGGCATGGCGTCCAGGCGCATCAGGTGCGCGGGCACCATGTATTCCGGCAACCCGGCGGCCAGGGCGGCTTTGACGGTTTGGGCGTCGAGCGCGGCAGTGGCGGTGTAATAGCCGATCAATTGGTCATCGCGCACCAGCACCACGGCCTGGGCGATACCGTCGAGGGCCAGCAGGCGCGCTTCGATTTCTTGCGGCTCCACGCGAAAGCCGCGCAACTTGACCTGCTGATCGAGACGACCGAGGTAGTCGAGCACGCCGTCAGCGCTCCAGCGTGCGCGGTCACCGCTGCGATACAGACGGCTGCCCGGCGCGCCCAAGGGGTCGGCGACAAAACGCTCGGCGGTGAGCCCGGCGCGGCCGAGGTAACCGCGTGCCAGGCCGATGCCGCCGATGCACAGCTCGCCCGGCACCCCCGCTGGCAACGGGTTGAGCTGTTCGTCGAGCACGCGGCAGATCACATTGCCCAGCGGTCGGCCAATCGGCGAGCGCTCGCCATCCTCGGCGCGGCAGTGCCAATGGGTGACGTTGATCGCGGTTTCGGTCGGGCCATAACGGTTGTGCAACTGCACCGCCGGCAACCGCGCAAGCACACGGTCACGCAACTCGGCGGGCAAGGCTTCGCCGCCGCAGAACAGACGGCGCAGGCTGGTGCATTCGGCCGCCAACGGCTCGTCGATAAACAGCTGCAACAGCGGCGGCACAAAGTGCAGAGTGGTCACGCCATGGGCCTGCACCAGTTGCGCGATGCGCTGCGGGTCGCGCTGCTCGCCCGGCCCCGCCAACACCAGGCGGCAGCCGGTGATCAGCGGCCAGAAGCACTCCCACACCGACACGTCGAAACTGATCGGGGCTTTTTGCAGCAGCACGTCGCTGTCATTCAGCGCATAGGTGGCCTGCATCCACTGCAAGCGCTCGGCCAGGGCCGCATGGGTGTTGCCCACGCCCTTGGGCTGGCCGGTGGAGCCGGAGGTGTAGATCACGTAGGCGAGGTGCTCGCCGTCCAGATGCAGGCCCGGCGGCTGGGTCGGCCAGCGGTCGAGGTGCAGGCTGTCCATGGCAATCACGCACACGTCTTCGGCCGTGGGTAATTGCGCCAGCAACGCGGTCTGGGTCAGCAGCAGGTGGACGCCGCTGTCCTTGAGCATGTAGGCCAGGCGCTCGGCGGGGTAATCCGGGTCCAGCGGCACGTAGGCGCCGCCGGCCTTGATGATCGCCAGCAGGCCGATCAACAGTTGCGGCGAACGCTCGGCGGCGATGGCCACGCACACGTCGGGGCCGACGCCCTTGTCGCGCAGGTAATGGGCCAGGCGGTTGGCCTGGGTGTGCAGTTGGGCAAAGCTCAGGCTGCCGCCCTGCCAGACCAGCGCGGTGCGGTCCGAGGTGTGTTGGTTGAGCTGTTCGGGCAACCATTGCCGGGCCGGCGCGCAAGGCGCTTCGCTCCAGGGCCGCTGTTCGTCGTGTTGCATCAATTTGAGGTCGCCGAGAGCCCGCTGCGGTTGCTCGCACACGGCGTGCAGCAGGTTGATGAAGTGCTCGGCCAGGCGTTGGATGGTGGTGCTTTCGAACAATTCGTCGGCGTAGTCGAACGCCAGGCTCAGGCGCCCGTTGCGGTCTTCTTCGCTGTGCAATTGCAGGTCGAACTTGGCTTCGCGGCTGTGCCACGCCAGCTCTTCGGCGAGCAGGCCCGGCAGGCGACGCAAAGCGCCGAGGTCGCGCTGCTGATGGTTGAACATCACCTGGAACAGGCCCTGTTCACGGGCGTGGGGGAACGCTTCGAGCAGTTGTTCGAAGGGCAGATCCTGATGGGCCTGGGCGCCCACTGCCGCCTGGCGCGTGGCCGCCAACAGCTGGTTGAACGGCAGGCGCCCGTCCAGCTCGGCGCGCAGTACCAGGGTGTTGATAAAGAAGCCGACCAGGCCTTGGGTTTCCTGGCGCGGGCGGTTGGCGCTGGGCACGCCGATGCGGATGTCGCGTTGGCCGCTGTAGCGGTAGAGCAAGGTCTGGAACGCCGCGAGCAACAGCATGAACGGCGTCGATTGGTTGGCCTGGGCAGTCTGGCGAATCGCCGCGCTGAGGCTTGCGCCCAGACGCACGTTGTGGCGCGAAGCACTGTTGCGTTGCCGCGCCGCACGCGGGTGATCGGTGGCCAGGCTCAAGGCCGGGTGTTCGTCTCCCAACTGCGCCTTCCAGTACGCCAGTTGCCGCTGGCCTTCGCCCTCGACCAACCATTGGCGCTGCCAGTTGCCGTAGTCGGCGTATTGCACGGCCAGTGGCGGCAGTTGCAGGGGCTGGCCCTGGGACGCCGCGGCGTACAGGCGCGAGAACTCATCGATGAGGATATTCAGCGACCAGCCGTCGGCGATGATGTGATGCAGCGTCACCAGCAACTGATGGTCTTCGTCGTCCAGGCGCACCAGGCTCACCCGCAGCAACGGGCCGTTTTCCAGGTCGAACGCAGTGTGCGCCTGCTCCTCGCGGATCTGCTGCGCACGGGCTTCGCGCGCGGCGGCGGGCAGGTCGCCAAGGTCGATGACGTGCAAGTCGAATGCGCTGCTGGCCAACACCCGTTGGAAGGCTTGCCCATCCCGTTCGTAGAAGCGCGTGCGCAGGGCTGGGTGGCGCTGGATCAGCTGCGCGAAGCTGGCGCGCACTGCGTCTGCATCCAGCTCGCCGCGCAGGCGCAGGGCACCGGGGATGGTGTACGAGTGGCTCTGCGGGTCGAGTTGCCAGGTGATCCACAGGCGATTCTGTGCGAGGGATTGCGGCAGTTCATCCTCATGCGACAAGCACTGGATCGCGCCTTGGGCGACGCCGCCATCCTGCTGCAACTGTGCCACATCGGCGGCGAAGGCCGACAAGGTCGGCGCTTCGAACAGCAGGCGCAGGTTCAGTTCCAGGCCCAGGGTTTCGCGCAGGCGCGCAACCACTTGGGTCGCGCTGATGGAGTTGCCGCCGAGCAGGAAGAAGTGGTCATCCGCCGCTACCGTCGCAACCTGCAACTGCTCGCACCAGATCGCCGCGATCTGGGTCTGCAAGGTGGACGCCAGCGCGACATCACTGGCCGCGCCTTGCAGACCGGGGAACTGCGCATAGCTGTCGAGGCTGCCATCGGCGTAACGCAACGCACATGCCGAACGCTGCAGCTTGCCGCTGGAGGTCTTCGGCAACGCGCCGGGGTTGAGCAACACCACCACGCACGGCGCCTCTTGATAGGCTTCGGCCACGGCTTGGCGGATCGCCGTGATCAGCGCTTGCGGCGCGAGGATTTTCTGCACGCTGCGGCTGATCTCAGCGGCGATACCGATGCCTTCCTGGCCCTGCTCATTCACCGCGAACGCCGCAACCCGGCCTTTGCGCACCACCTCCACTTCGCGCTCGATGGTCTGCTCGATGTCCTGCGGGTAGAGGTTGTGGCCGCGCACGATCAGCAGGTCTTTCAAGCGCCCGGTGATGTACACCTCGCCCTCGCGGATAAAGCCCAGGTCGCCGCTGCGCAGCCAGGTGCGGCCGGCGTGCTGGACGAAGGTCTTGGCGCTGGCTTCGGGGTTGCGCCAGTAGCCGTGGGCAATGCTCGGGCCGCTGGCCCAGAGTTCGCCGACGCAGTTGTCAGGCAGTTCGCTCAAGGTGTGGGGATCGGCGATCAGCACCGCGTGGTCCGGCTGATGTGTGCCGCAACTCATGATCGTCGCGCCCGGCCCCGGCTCGGCGCGGTTGGCGGCCAGCGCCTGCGCATCCAGGCGCAACGCCGGGATGCCGTGACCACGGCGGCCGCCGGCGACAAACAGGGTTGCCTCGGCCAGGCCGTAGGAGGCGAAGAAGTTGTTCGCGGTGAAACCGCACGGGGCGAACTTCTCGGCGAAGCGTTCCAGGGTGTCGAGGCGGATCGGTTCGGAGCCGGAATACGCCACGCGCCAGCGCTTCAAATCCAGGCGTTCCAGGGCCGATTCGCTGACCCGTTCGCTGCACAAGCGGTAGGCGAAATCCGGGCCGCCGCTGATGGTGCCGCCGTATTCGCTGATCGCTTCCAGCCAGCGCAAGGGCCGGCCGAGGAAGTACGCCGGCGACATCAATACGCAGGGCACGCCGCTGAAGATCGGTTGCAGCAGGCCGCCGATCAGGCCCATGTCGTGGTACAGCGGCAGCCAGCTGACGATCACGTCATCCGGGTTCAGGTCGATGCCGAAACCGCGCCGGATCAGCAGTTCATTGGCGACCAGATTGCCGTGGCTGACCTGCACACCCTTGGGCAAGGCGGTGGAGCCCGAGGTGTATTGCAGAAAGGCGATGTCGTCGGCTTGCACATCGGTGGCGACCCAGCGCTCGGCAAGCGCGCTGTCGAGGGTGTCGACCGCCAGCAGCGGCGGCGCGTTTTCGATCTGCGCCAAGTCATCGCCGAGGCTGGCGATGGTCAGCAACAGGCGCGGTTCGGCGTCGGCGATGATCGACAGCAAGCGCGCCTGGTGATGGTGACGAGCGGACTCCGGCGGATAGGCCGGCACCGCGATCACCCCGGCGTACAGGCAGCCGAAGAACGCCGCCACATAGTCCGGCCCGCTGGGGAACAACAACACGGCACGGTCGCCCAGCTCGGCGTTGGCCTGCAGGGCGGCGGCGATGGTACGGGCGCGCCGGTCGAGGTCGCGGTAGCTGAGGACCACGTTGTGTTCGGCGGACTCAGCGAGGAAACGCAGAGCGATCCGCTCCGGAGTCTGCGCGGCGCGGCGTTGAAGGGACTGGGCCAGGGTGCGGGGAAGTTCGAAGGCGTCCATCATGGGGGTTCCTGCCTGAAATCGGCTTACGGGAAAATCGGGAAGGGTTCAGCCGGCGGTCAGTCGCCGCGCCGCGCCATTGCGCCAGCGCGCCAGGTGTTCCTCGGCGTAGCGCCGCACACAGCGCAGCACCGCGCTTTCGTGCTGCACCAGAAAGAAGTGGTGGCCGTCGAACAGGTCCAGGGAAAACCCGCTGGCGGCGTCTGCCTGCCAGTCGAGTAACTGGTCGGCGCGCACGCTGTCCTGCTTGCCGCCGAACACGTGGATCGGCATGCCCAGCGGCTCGCGTCGGCCGTAGGCGAAGCTGCCGCAGAGCAGGAAGTCGGCGCGCAGGATCGGCAGCATCAACTGCATCAATTCGCGGTTGGCCAGGGCTGCTTCGGCGGTGCCTTGCAGGTCGCGCAGGCGGGCGATCAGTTGCTCGTCGGTCTTTTCGCGGGCGTACTCGCTGACGTCGCGCCGCGCCGGGCCGGCGGTGCCGGACGCAAACAGCGCCAGCGGCGCAGGCACGTTGCGCGCTTTGAGCGCGTGCGCCAGCTCGAACGCCAGCAGGCCGCCAAGGCTGTGGCCGAACAACGCGTAGGGGCCGTTCAGGTCACGACTGATTTCATCCGCCAACTGCGCGGCCAAGGCGCCGATGTCGCGTTGCAACGGCTCGTCCATCCGCATGCCGCGCCCCGGCAACTCCAGCGGGCACACCTGCAACCAGTCCGGCAGAACACGCCGCCAACGCACGTACACCATGGCGCTGGCCCCCGAATAAGGCAGGCAGAACAGGCGCAGTCGAGTCGGCGCGCTCATCGCTCGACGCCCCCCACCTGAAACGCGCCATATGCACGATAAAAACCCATCTCGCCCTCCTGCGGGTGCTGATCCTTGGCCGTTTTACCAACGAACCTGTCACCCAGAAGAACGGACGGCGTCGCCAAATAATTAGTCGTCGAGGACGAGCGAGACGGGGTTCACACCTTCAGCCCACGGACAAAATCAGTCAGACTTCTCATTTGACAATAATTATCATTCAGCATAATTTGTTGCCCGATGTGTAGGAGGCCTCAGCACGGACGCCCTCCCCTAACCTCTTTTGCGATCAAGGTGATTTCCATGACGGAACAAGTATCCACAGGCAGGTGCGACTCACCGCTGCTCCAGGCATTCGTCGATAATCGGCTGATTCTGGTAAAGATCGCAGCACGTATTACCGGCTGCCGCTCCCGGGCCGAAGACGTCGTGCAGGATGCCTACTTCCGGCTGCAATCGGCGCCGACGATCACCTCATCGTTCAAGGCGCAATTGAGTTATCTGTTCCAGATCGTGCGCAACCTGGCGATCGATCACTATCGCAAGCAGGCCCTGGAGCTCAAATATTCGGGGACCGAAGAGGAAGGCTTGAATGTGGTGATTCAGGGCGCGTCACCGGAAACTTCGCACATCAATTTCAACACCCTGGAGAACATCGCCGACGCCCTGACGGAACTGCCCCAGCGCACCCGCTACGCGTTCGAGATGTACCGCCTGCACGGCGTGCCGCAAAAGGACATCGCCAAGGAACTCGGCGTCTCGCCGACCCTGGTCAACTTCATGATTCGCGATGCGCTGGTGCATTGCCGCAAGGTGTCGGGCAGTCACAGCGATACATTTGCACGGCGGCTCTGAAACTCGCCCCGTCGCGGAGCCTGGTCTCCCGAAACCTCAGGGCACCGCCGTCACATCGATGCGATAGGGCTCGAATATCTTCAACAGCTCGCCGTCATCACGCAAACGTTTGAGCAGGCCGGCAAACGCTACGCTGCTGATCGGCGCCTTGGGCCGCAGCAACGCGTAGTGGTGGTACACCTGGTCGACGCGCTCCGAGATCAGGAACTGGGCGGCCATGTCGACGTTGCGCGCCAGAAAATCACTCAGGTACGAGCGGGTCACCAGGGCGATATCGGCGCGACCGCGCGCAACCATCAGCAGGTTGCTGTCATGGGAGTAGGTCAACGTCGCGTTGAAGTGCTCGGTCATGAACTTGGGGTCGGCATTGAAGTTGGCGAAGGCGTAGTGATAACCGCTGAATACCGCCAGGCGCTTGCCGCCAAGACTGGTGAAATAATTCTGGTCGCGATCGGGCTCACGCTGGGCGACGAAGATTTCGGCATCTTCCAGGCCCATGTCGACCGTGGTGTGAGGAATCTTCTGCCAGCCCCAGTCGGGGTTTTCGAAAATCGCCACGTCGACCCGGCCCTGCTCGAAATCGCGAAAGCGTCGCGGGATCGAGGTCGGCACCAGCACGAACTGATAGTCGGTTTGCGAGGCGTTCAGGGCTTCGACCAACTGCGGCAGCAATCCGGTGTCGGCGCCCTGCTCGGGGCGCACGGTGTACGGCGGAAAATGCGCAGCGCCGATCCTCACCAATTGCGCAGCCGAAGCCGGCATCCACGCAACGGTGCCCAGTGCCCATAAAGTAAGTCCTGCAGCCAGTCGCCATGGCGAAAACATTAAGGCACACACCGTTTAACCTGCTGATGGCAATAAGCTAGGCGTTTTTGTCTGGCGAGACAACTTCCACCGGAAAATTAATAGCTTGCGCCTCAATCAGCCTTCAAAACCATCAACAACGCCTCTTCGGCCAACTGCTCGAGGGTCAAGCTGCCCTCGGCGCGGAACCAAGTGGTGGTCCAGGACAAGGCACCGGTGAGGAAGCGCCGGGCGATAAACACATCCCCCTTGATATAGCCGGCGGCCTTGGCCTCGCCCAGCACCTGCAGCCAGATCGCTTCATAGACATCACGCAAGGCCAGCACCTGGGCCTGGCCCTCGGCCGACAGCGAACGCCACTCGTACACCAACACCGCCATGGCTTCGCCGCTGCCGCCCATGATCGACTGCAATTCGCAGCGAATCAGCGCCAGCACGCGCTCGCGCACCGTGCTCGCCTCTTCCAGCGACGCACGCATCAGCGCAGTGTTGTAGCGGATGGTTTCTTCCATCACCGCGCGCAGGATCTCGTCCTTGCTCTTGAAGTGATGAAAGATGCTGCCGGACTGGATGCCCACGGCACCGGCCAGGTCGCGCACGGTGGTGCGCTCGAAGCCCTTGTTGCGAAACAGGTGAGCCGCGGTTTGCAGCAACTTGCCCCGGGCACTGTCGGGGTCGGTCAATTGGCCGCCGTCGACCATGGCGCGCATCACCCGCAGGGCTTTGTGCTCATCCATGCTGCTCTCCTTTACGTCTACTGACATCTTGGCCGGCAATTTAGGCCGTGCCTGCCAGCCAAGCAAGCGCTTGGCTGAAAACTTGTGTCCGGAGTTTACAAACCAAGCGCTTGCTTGGTAGTCTCGTCTCCAGCCATTCGAGGAAGGATTTCTCATGAGCAAGACGGTTCGCATCGGCTGCGCCAGCGCCTTCTGGGGCGACACCTGCACCGCCGCCGCCCAGTTGGTACACGGCGGCAAGCTGGACTATCTGGTGTTCGACTACCTGGCGGAAGTCACAATGTCGATCCTCGCCGCTGCGCGGATCAAAGATCCCCAGGCCGGCTACGCCACGGACTTTGTCGAGGTGCTGTCGCCGCTGCTGGCCGAGATCCAGCGCCAGGGCATCCGCGTGATCAGCAACGCGGGGGGCATCCACCCCCAGGCCTGCGCCGCCGCCCTGCAAGCGGCCTGCGACGCGGCGCAACTGCCGCTGAAAATCGCCGTGCTGCTGGGCGATGACCTGCAGCCCCAACTCAAGCACCTGCGCGGCAGCGTCGACATGTTCAACGGCGCGCCGCTGCCGCCGCTGTGCGTGTCCGCCAATGCCTACCTCGGCGCGCCGGGCATTGTCCGCGCGCTTGAGCTGGGGGCGGACATCGTCATCACCGGGCGGGTGGTCGACAGCGCGGTGGTCAGCGCCGCGTTGGTGCATGAATTCAACTGGTCATGGCAGGACTACGACCGCCTCGCCCAGGCCGCCCTGGCCGGGCATATCATCGAATGCGGCGCGCAGTGTACCGGCGGCAACTTCACCGATTGGCGCGACGTGCCGGATTACGAGCACATCGGTTTTCCCATCGTCGACGTCAGCGCCGACGGCCAGTTCACCGTGAATAAAGTCGCGGGCAGCGGCGGGTTGATCAGCGAGCTGAGCGTGGCCGAACAACTGCTCTACGAAATCGGCGACCCGCGCGCCTACTTGCTGCCCGATGTGATCTGCGATTTCAGCCAGGTCAAATTGCAGCAGCAAGGCAAACACAGTGTGCGTCTGCACGGTGCCAAGGGTTTGCCGCCGACCGCTCAATACAAGGTCAGCGCCACTTACCCGGACGGCTTTCGCTGCACCGCCAGTTGCCTGATCGCCGGGATCGACGCGGTGGCCAAGGCCGAGCGGGTCGCCCAGGCGATTATCGACAAGACGTCGGAGCTGTTCAGCCAGCGCGGTTGGGCGCCCTACACCGAGGTGAACATCGAACTGCTCGGCAGCGAAGCCACCTACGGCGCGCATGCGCGACGCCGGGACTGCCGCGAGGTGGTGGTGAAGTTGGCGGTGCGCCACCCGAGCAAGCCGGCGCTGGTGCTGTTCGCCCGCGAAATCGCCCAGGCCGCCACCGGCATGGCGCCGGGGCTGACCGGCATCGTCGGCGGGCGGCCGACGGTGTATCCGTTGATTCGACTGTTTTCGTTCCTGATCGATAAATCGTCCTGTGAGCTGGCGATTGATTTGCAGGGTGAACGCCACGCTTGCGCGCTTCCGGCCAGCCACGCACTGGGCACGCCGGCGGCCGCCCTCGAACCGCCCAAACCCCAAGGCCGCGCCGATGCCAGCGTGCCCCTGGTGAAACTCGCGGTGGCCCGTTCCGGCGACAAGGGCAACCACAGCAACATCGGGGTGATTGCCCGCGACCCGGCGTACCTGCCGTGGATCGCCGAAGCCCTGACCCCGGCCGTGGTCGTCGACTGGATGGGCCACGTGCTCGACCCCGTCCACGGTCGCGTCGAACGCTGGTACCTGCCCGGCAGCCACAGCCTCAACTTCCTGCTGGAAAACGCCTTGGGCGGCGGCGGCATCGCCAGCCTGCGCATCGACCCGCAGGGCAAGGCCTTTGCCCAGCAGTTGCTGGAAATCCCCATCGCCGTGCCGCAGCACATCGCCGATCAACTCACATAAAGGAGCGTTGCCGTGGCCTTCGACTCGATCTTCAAAGCCGACCTGCCGGATGCCCTCAAAGGGGAGTCATAAACCATGCCGGTGATCGAAACCCTGATCGACGCCCACAGCCCAGACTTCGTGCGCAACCGCGAAGCGCTGCTGGCGAGCCTGCAGCAACTGCGCCTGTTGGAGCAGAACCTGTTGAGCAAGGCGCTGGAAGCCAAGCCCAAGTTCGACAAACGCGGGCAATTGCTGCCGCGTGAACGCCTCAACCTGCTGCTGGACCCTGGCGCGCCGTTCCTGGAACTGGCCAGCCTGGCCGGCTACAAACTCCATGACGACAAGGACGGCAGCGCCGCCGGCGGCGGGTTGATCGCCGGCATCGGTTACGTCAGCAGCGTGCGCGTGCTGGTGGTGGCGAATAACAGCGCGATCAAGGGCGGCACCATTTCCCCCACGGGCCTGAAGAAATCCCTACGCCTGCAACAGATCGCGATGGAAAACCAACTGCCGGTGGTGACCCTCGCCGAAAGCGGCGGCGCCAACCTCAACTACGCGGCGGAGATTTTCGTCGAAGGCGCGCGCAGCTTCGCCAACCAGGCGCGCATGTCGGCCATGGGCTTGCCGCAGATCACCGTGGTCCACGGCTCGGCCACGGCGGGCGGCGCGTATCAGCCGGGGCTGTCGGATTACGTGGTGGTGGTGCGCGGCAAGGCCAAGCTGTTCCTGGCCGGCCCGCCGCTGCTCAAGGCCGCGACCGGTGAAGTCGCCACCGATGAAGCACTGGGTGGCGCCGAGATGCACGCGCAAATCGCCGGCACCGCGGAATACCTGGCGGAAAACGATGCCGACGGGGTGCGGATCGTGCGCGAAATCGTCAGCCTGCTGCCGTGGAACGAGCGCCTGCCGTCGATGCCCAAACGCACGTATGCCGAGCCGCTGTACCCCATCGACGAACTGCTCGGGCTGATCCCCGACGACCCGAAAAAACCCTACGACGTCCGCGAAATCCTCGCACGCCTGGCCGACGGTTCGAACTTCCTCGAGTTCAAGGGCGAGTTCGACGCACATACCGTGTGCGGCCACCTGCACATCCAGGGCCGCGCCGTCGGCGTGATCGGCAATAACGGCCCGATCACGCCCAAGGGCGCCAGCAAGGCCGCGCAATTCATCCAACTGTGCGACCAGAGCCGCACGCCGCTGCTGTTCCTGCACAACACCACCGGCTTTATGGTCGGCACCGAGGCGGAACAGCAAGGCGTGATCAAGCACGGCGCGAAGATGATCCAGGCGGTGGCCAATGCCCGTGTGCCCAAACTCACCGTGGTGGTCGGCGGCTCCTACGGCGCCGGCAACTACGCCATGTGCGGCCGCGGCCTCGACCCGCGCTTCATCTTCGCCTGGCCCAACAGCCGCACCGCCGTGATGGGCGGCGCCCAGGCCGGCAAAGTGCTGCGCATCGTCACCGAAGCCAAACAACGGAAAGACGGCCTGACCCCCGACCCCAAGATGCTCGACATGCTGGAACAAGTCACCGCACAGAAACTCGACAGCCAATCCACCGCACTGTACGGCAGCGCAAACCTATGGGATGACGGCCTGATCGACCCACGGGATACCCGCACGTTATTGGGGTTCCTACTCGATATCTGCCATGAAGCCGACATGCGGACGTTGCAACCGAACAGCTTTGGCGTAGCACGGTTCTAAAGTCATCAAGACAACAAAACCCTGCTGTTGCTCTGCTTTTGATTTTGATCTTAGGCGCCCCGTCAAACCACGCTGGCCGAACGCAGGCTTGAATCCGTGGGCAACCCGGCAGGACGCCGGGTTAGCCGTCCTGGGCCAGGGATGGCCCATGACGGCGGCCCACGGATTCAAGCCTGCGTTCGGGCACACCGAGCCTAGGCGAGGTGCCGAGTGGTGGGGCAAGAGCCCT
>NZ_VJWO01000067.1:0-26086 GCF_014889455.1 Pseudomonas sp. K8 | reverse complement strand
CCCCAGGCGAAAATCACCCTCCAGTTGCGCTTCATCTTCATTGGCCTCAAGCACTGGCAGGGCCTCGGCAGCACCGAGTAAGCCGTCAACCCGCCGTGTGGAAACGCTTGGCGCCGGTGTAGTTCTTGTTCCAGTAATTGTTGCTCAGCGAATCGATCCGCACATTCTTGCCGGCCCGCGGCGAATGAATGAATTTCCCTTCGCCGATATACAGCCCCACATGGCTGACCTGACCGCGCCCGTTGCCTTTGAAAAACACCGCGTCTCCCGGCTTGAGCTCGTTGCGCTTGACGGTCGCAGCCGTTGAACGGTGCATCGCCGCCGTCGTGCGCGGGATGTGAATGTTGGCTTCGGTCTTGAACAGATAGACCAGGAAACTACTGCAATCAAACCCTTGCTCGGCCGAGGTGCCCCCCCATTTGTACGGGGTGCCCAGCAGGGCATGGGCGCGGTCGACCACATTCGCCACCGAAGACGTTGGAACACCTGGCAACGAAGAGCCGAATGTCGATTGGGGTTTCAGGTTGGCCGAGGCCGATGAGATGACACAGGAAAGACTGAAAAGGATTAAAAAGAAAAGTGACTTGAACATTGATGAATCGCCGTGGTGTTAAGACGGCGCAAATCCTAAAGAAACAGCGCGTAACTTTTTGAACGCGGAATCCGGATACCGCGTAGGAGAAATCTGAAAAAACACCAGTGCGAATTAGATGAGAGAAATTTCATGCAAAACCGCACACCACATCCACACACAACGCCCCCATCCAGTGCTACACCTCCAGACGCGCACCAATTTGAAGCATAAAGGCGATGGCTGACGCCCTATTCGGTGGCATCGCTGCGCTCGCCTTCAGGGAATTCCTACTCCTGCGCGGGATTGGCAAGCCCCTTGCTCTAGCTCTCTTATCGCTCATAGCTGGAAGCCTTCTGATGCTGGTGATCCACCGCCGAATCGCCCCGCAAGCCCTCTGGGCCGCCGAGTTGCTGCTGAACTTCGAAGCACGCAGCAAAAGCCGCCTGCGCTGTTTCAGTGCCGACGGCGAAGACGTCGGCCTGTTCCTGGAGCGTGGCCAGCCGCCGCTGCACGATGGCGAGTTCCTACAGGCTGAAGACGGACGTGTAGTACGCGTCTGCGCGCGCCCTGAACAACTGCTGCACGTCACCTGCCGCAATGCATTTGAACTGACCCGCGCCGCGTATCACCTGGGCAATCGCCACGTGGCCTTGCAAGTAGGCGACGGCTGGCTGCGCCTGCTGGATGATTACGTGCTCAAGGCCATGCTTGAACAGCTGGGCGCGCGGACCGAAACCCTCGAAGCGCCATTCCAGCCGGAACACGGGGCCTACGGCGGCGGTCACCACCATTCACGCCATGGCGATGAAGATTTCAACTACCCGCCGAAGCTGCATCAGTTCGGCGTGCGTTTATGAACCCAGCCTGGGCGCTGCTGCGTCTGGCCAGTCCGCAATTGCCGATTGGCGGCTACAGCTATTCCCAGGGCCTGGAAATGGCCGTGGAGAATGGCCGTGTCAAGGACGCGGCCGGCGCCCGCCGCTGGATCAGCGACCAGTTGCTGCTCAACCTCGCCCGCTTCGAAGCGCCGCTGTTGCTCGCGCATTGCCGCGCCGCCGTGGCCGGCGATTGGTCGCAGCTGGCGCAACTGTGTGAGCAACACCGCGCCAGTCGCGAGACCCGCGAGCTGTATCAGGAGAGCCGGCAGATG
The DNA here is from genome assembly GCF_014889455.1 of Pseudomonas sp. K8. Classification (NCBI taxonomy): domain Bacteria; kingdom Pseudomonadati; phylum Pseudomonadota; class Gammaproteobacteria; order Pseudomonadales; family Pseudomonadaceae; genus Pseudomonas; species Pseudomonas sp. K8. Next base: position 24,362 of record NZ_VJWO01000067.1, on the reverse strand, counting down.
GGGTACTCCCTGCAGCAACTGCTCAACGGCCTGCCGGAACTGGACGACGCGGCCCGTGGCTTTCTCGCACAACACGCCGAGCCGCATCTGGCGCTGGGCTGGGCCCTGGCCGCACGCGCCTGGGGCATCAGCCCCGACGACGCCCTCGCCGCCTGGCTGTGGAGCTGGCTGGAAAACCAGCTGGCCGTGCTGATGAAAACCCTGCCGCTCGGCCAGCAGGCCGCCCAACGCCTGACCAGTGAACTGCTGCCCCTGCTGCAACACGCCCAGCAGGACGCCAGCCACATCGACCCCAACCATTTCGGCAGCGCCGCGTTCGGCCTGTCCCTGGCGTGCATGGCCCACGAGCGCCAGTACAGCCGCCTGTTCCGTTCCTAGGAGAAGCACATGAACACACAACCTCTGCGTGTCGGCATCGGCGGCCCGGTGGGCTCCGGCAAGACCGCCCTGACCCTGGCCCTGTGCCTGGCCTTGCGCGATCGCTACAACCTGGCGGTGGTCACCAACGACATCTATACCCGCGAAGATGCCGACTTCCTGGTGCGCAACCAGGCCCTGGCGCCCGAGCGCATAATCGGTGTGGAAACCGGCGGCTGCCCGCACACGGCGATCCGTGAAGACGCCTCGATCAACCTGGAAGCGGTGGATCAACTCAACCGGCGCTTTCCCGGCCTGGACCTGATCCTGGTGGAGTCGGGCGGCGATAACCTGTCGGCGACGTTCAGCCCGGAACTGTCGGACCTGACCATCTATGTGATCGATGTGTCCGCCGGCGATAAACTGCCGCGCAAGGGCGGCCCCGGCATCTGCAAATCCGACCTGCTGGTGATCAACAAGATCGACCTGGCGCCCTTGGTCGGTGCCTCGCTGGAACTGATGAACAGCGACACCCAACGCATGCGCAACGGTAAACCCTTTGTGTTCAGCAACCAGAAAACCGGCGTCGGCCTGGATGAGATCGTCGCCTTCATCGAACGCCAGGGCCTGCTGACTGCGGCCTGATCACCCCATAAGGAACCTGTCCATGCGCCTGAAAAAACTCTTCGCTGCCGCCGCCCTGCTGCTCGCACCCGCCTTGGCCTTCGCCCACCCGGGTCACGGCGACAACGGCCTGATGGCGGGTATCAGCCATCCATTGGGCGGTCTCGACCATTTGCTGGCCATGCTGGCGGTCGGCTTGTGGGCCGCCCAGCAAAAAGGCGCGGCGCGTTGGGCGCTGCCCTGCACCTTCGTGGCCACCCTGTTGCTCGGCGGCCTGTTGGGCTTTGAAGGCCTGGCGTTGCCGGCGCTGGAAAGCGGGATTGCCGCGTCGGTGCTGGCCCTGGGCCTGGCGGTGGCGCTGGCGGTGCGCCCGCCGTTGTTCGTGGCGCTGGGGGCGACGGCCTTGTTCGCGCTGTTCCACGGCGTGGCCCATGGCTTGGAACTGCCGGACATGTCCAGCCCTTGGGCGTATGCCGCCGGATTTGTCGGCGCCACCGCTGTATTGCACGCTGCCGGTTATGCCGTGGTGCGCTGGCTGCCGACTGCGGCGGCGCCGTTGGTGCGGGTTGCCGGGGCGGCTTCGGCGGCGACCGGGGTTTGGTTGCTGGCTGGCTGATTTGCGGCGCGATTAAGCGCCTCATCGGTGGCGCAGACACCACCGTTCCCAAGCCTGCTACCATGCGCGCCTACACCTCTGCCGTGACGACGCCAGCCGATGCCCATCGCTCCAAGCTCCGCCCTTCAGCCTTCCTTGAATGCCGTGCTCACGCACTTCCATGACCTGATCGTGCCGCTCTGGCAGGGCCCGGGCTGGAACGCCGAGCTGGCGCTGCCCTACGAGGCGCTGGACGCCGACCACCGGCCGTTGCCGCCGCAACGCTACCGCGCCATGGCCTGTGCCCGGCAGTTGTACCTGTTCGCCAGCCTGATCGGCGAACCCGGCGCAGCCTTTGCCGAAGAACGCGCCGCCGTGTTGTTCCGCTCGCTGCAACGGCATTTCCACGACGCCGAGCACGGCGGCTGGTTCTACAGCATCGACCCCGCCGGCCAGCCGCTGGACAAGCGCAAGGACCTCTACACCCACGCGTTCATCATCTTCGCCTGCGCCCATTACTGGGCCAAGGTGCGCGAACCGCTGGTGGAGTCGGTGTTGAATGCGGCGCTGGAAGTGGTCGCCCAACGTTTCGCCAGCGGCGATGGCCTGTACGAGGCGGTGCTGGAGCGTAATTGGTCGTCCCTCAAGTCCGGCCCATTGCAAAACCCGCTGATGCACCTGGCGGAAGGCTTCCTCGCCACCCTGGCGGTGCGCGAAGACGCCGCGGTGCAAACCGCATTGCTGGCCCTGGCGACGGCCATGCAGCAGCGTTTCATCGAGCGCCAGCACGGCGTGATGATGGAAAAACCGCTGGGCGCTGTGGATAACTGGTTTGAGCCGGGGCACCAGTTCGAGTGGTTCTTCTTGCTTGAGTCTTCCGACGTGCTGCGCGGCACGCCGCTGCATGCTTCGCTGACGCGGGCCTTTGCCTATGCCGAGCAAACGGGTGTGGATAACCGGACCGGCGCGGTCAGCGGCATGCTCGCCCTGGACGGCAGCGTGCGCGACGGCACCCAACGCATCTGGGCCCAGGCGGAATACCTGCGCGCACTGACCTTGCGGCCGGGCAGCGAAGCCGTGCTGCAGCGCCAGTTGCTCGCGTTGCAGCAGCACTTCCTGCATGCCAAGGGCTGGAATGAATGCCTGGATGCCCAGGGCAGCGTGAGCCGACGGGATATGCCGTCGACCACGCCGTATCACCTGGCGACCTGTTATCAGGGGTTGGTCAAGGTTCTCGGCTGACCTTCAGGGACTCATCGGGGGCAAGCCCCCTCCCACACTGAATTGGGTTCACAGATTTTGATGTGTGAACCCATTCAAATGTGGGAGGGGGCTTGCCCCCGATGCAGGCAACTCGGTCTAACGTCTTACTTGGCCCCACGCTCAATCGCAAACCCAGCCCAGCTCTGGCTCACCGGCATCAGCTCAAGGCGGTTGATGTTGACGTGCGCCGGGGTGTTCAGCACCCAGAAGATGGTGTCGGCGATGTCCTGCGGCTGGATCGGCTCGGCGCCGGCATAGGTGGCGTCGTAGCGCGCCTGGTCGCCGCCGAAGCGCACCAGGGAGAACTCGCTTTCACACAGCCCTGGCTCGATGTTGGTCACACGCACGCCGGTGCCTTGCAGGTCGCAGCGCAGGTTCAGCGAGAATTGCTTCACGAACGCTTTGGAGCCGCCATACACGTGGCTCCCCGGGTACGGGTAGCTGCCGGCGATGGAGCCCAGGTTGATGATCCCGGCACCGCGGCCATAGGCGATCAGGCGCGGCAACAGCAGGTGGGTGGTGGTCAGCAGGCCCTTGATGTTGGTGTCGACCATGGTTTCCCAGTCGTCGAGGTTGCACTTGGGCGCGGGATCGGTGCCCACGGCCAGGCCGGCGTTGTTGATCAGCCCGCGCAGCTTGGCGAACGCGGGCGGCAGGCCGGCAATCGCCGCTTCCATGCCTTGGCGGTCACGCACGTCCACCACTAGGCCGTGTACTTCGGTCTGCTTGGAAAGCTCTTCGACCAGCGCGTTCAGACGCTCGGCACGACGACCGGTGAGCACCAGTTTCCAGCCAGCTTCGGCAAACCGACGGGCGCAGGCTTCGCCAAAACCTGAAGTTGCGCCAGTAATAAACAGCGTGTTGGACATGGTGTTCTCCTTGCAGACATCGGGAAAAAATAAGCCAGCAGAATGCCCTTACACCGTCGTCGCGGCAACCGCTACGCACATCACGCCATGCACGCCTGATCAGTTTTCAACCAAACCACGCAAAGCCTTACACACCATGGCCTGCAGCCATATGCGCGCAGGTTATCCACAATTGCGCCCACAGTCTTTGGGGGCAAGTGCAAAAAGCCCAGAGCCGCTGTGTACAAGGCTTTCAGGCGGTTTTGCAAAGTTTTTTGCTTGACCTGGACGAGGCGGTATGTAGGCCCATGCACGAGAGGAAAAACCGAACGATGGCTCCAGGCCAGTCATTCCGGCCTCTGCGGACGTCTTTCCAGAGTTTAACCACAGACTTATCCACAGGCTGGACAGACATAATCCGGTCATATACCTGTGTCTTTAAACAGGTTGACAAACCCCTCGGCAGGTCGCCAAAAATCCACTGATCAAAAAACAACCATCACGCTGCAGACCACGTAATCAAAGGCTTTCAGCCAGCTACTCCCACGTTACCCACAGCCGGTTCCACAGCGGATGGGGACAAGTCAAAACTGTGACAAAACAGCGATTTGCGGCGGCTATATGTCGCGCTTTGGGAGGTGGCCGGATTTGTTTTCCACAATTTGGGATCGCACTTGTGAACACCACAAAAACAAATGTGGGAGGGGGCTTGCCCCCTCCCACAGGGGGACTGCGTTGTGATTTAGGTCAGTGGCCACCGAGGTAGGCGTTGCGCACTTCCTCGTTCACCAGCAGTTCCTTGCCAGTGCCTGTCAGGCGAATCTCGCCGTTGACCATCACATACGCCCGGTCTGACAGACGCAGCGCATGGTTGGCGTTCTGCTCCACCAGGAAGATGGTCATCCCGGTGGCCGCCAGTTCGCGCAGGGTGGAAAAGATCTGCTTCACCACAATCGGCGCCAGGCCGAGGCTCGGTTCGTCGAGCAGCAACAACTTGGGCCGGCTCATCAATGCGCGAGCGATGGCGAGCATTTGCTGCTCGCCACCGGACATGGTCATCGCCCGTTGGTTACGCCGCTCTTTGAGCCGTGGGAACAGCTCGAACATGCGCTGCATATCTTCCTGGGCGAACTTATCACCGATGGGGATGGTGCCCATCAGCAGGTTTTCCTCGACGGTCATGTCGGGGAACACCCGCCGCCCTTCCGGCGACTGCGCAATGCCGTTGGACGCGATGTAGTGGGACGACTTGTGGGTGATGTCGACGCCGTTGTAGAGGATCTGCCCCGACTCCGCCCGTGGCTGGCCGAAGATCGACATCAGCAGCGTGGATTTACCCGCGCCGTTGGAGCCGATCAGGCTGACCGTTTCGCCTTCGTTGATGTGCAGCGAGACTTTCTTCAGCGCCTGGATCGGGCCGTAGAACACGTCCAGGTCCTTCATTTCGAGGATAGGCCCGTTCATACAAGCTCCTCTTCATCCGCGCCCAGGTAGGCCGCGATCACTTTCGGATCGTTGCGGATCGCGTCCGGCCCGCCCTCGGCGATCACGTTGCCGTGGTCGAGCACCACGATGTGGTCGGAAATACTCATCACCATGCCCATGTCGTGTTCGATCAGCACCACTGTGAGGTCGTGTTCGTCGCGCAGCAGGCGAATCATCGCGCTGAGGGCTTCGGTTTCCTGGGGGTTGAGGCCCGCAGCCGGTTCGTCCAGGCAGATGATCTGCGGCCGGGTACACATGGCGCGGGCGATTTCCAGGCGGCGCTGTTGGCCGTAGGAAAGCTCGCCGGCCAGGCGGTTGGCGCAGTCCACCAGGTCGACCACTTCCAGCCAGTAGAAGGCGTGGTCGAGGGCGTCGCTTTCAGCCTTGCGGTAGCCCTTGGTGTTGAGGATGCCCGCGAGCAGGTTGCGGTTGACCCACATGTGCTGGGCGACCAGCAGGTTTTCCAGCACCGACATTTCCTTGAACAGGCGAATGTTCTGGAAGGTCCGCGCCAGGCCGGCGCGGTTCACCAGGTGGGTGCCGCCGAACATCTTGTAGTACACGCGGCTGAAGAAGCTTTTCGGCGACACGAAGTCGATGGCCTCGAAGCGCTCGCCGAGCAGTTGGATCACGTTGGTCTGCTGGCCGCGCACGTTGAGTTCGATCTTGCCGCCACTGGCTTTGTAGAAGCCGGTGAGGCAGTTGAACACCGTGGTCTTGCCGGCGCCGTTGGGGCCGATCAGGGCGAAGATCGAGTTGCGTTCGACCTTGAGGCTCACGTCGCTCAAGGCCTTGATGCCACCGAAGTGCATCATCAGATGTTCCACGGACAGGATGACTTCCTTGCTCATGGCGCCACTCCTTTACGTGGGGTCACACCGGTACGGCTGATCCGGATCAGGCCGCGTGGCCGCCAGATCATCATCACCACCATCAACACGCCAAACAGCAGCACGCGGTACTCGGAGAAGCTGCGCAGCAGTTCCGGCGCGACGGTCAACACGAACGCCGCGATCACCACGCCCACCGTCGAGCCCATGCCGCCCAACACCACGATGGCCAGGATCAGCGCCGACTCGAAGAAGGTGAACGACGACGGGTTGACGAAGCCCTGGTAACTGGCGAAGAACACCCCGGCCAGACCGGCCGTGGAGGCGCCGATGGTGAACGCCGAGAGCTTGACCAGCACGTGGTTCAGGCCCATGGAGCGACAGGCGATTTCATCTTCGCGCAAGGCTTCCCAGGCGCGGCCGACCGGCATGCGGGTCAGGCGATGCTTGATGTACAGCACGGCCAGCACCACCAGGAACAGCACGATGTAGATGAACATGAACTTGATGTTGGGGTTGTAATCGAGGCCGAAGAACTCATGGAACGGAATCCCGCCGTCCTTCGCTTTGCGCCCGAATTCCAGACCGAGGAAGGTCGGCGAAGGCACCGGCATGCCGTTTGGCCCGCCGGTGAACGACAGCCAGTTGTTCAGCACCAGGCGGATGATTTCACCAAACCCCAGGGTCACGATCGCCAGGTAGTCGCCGTGCATGCGCAACACCGGGAAGCCGAGTATGCACCCCGCCAGCGCCGCCGCGATGGCCGCCAGCGGCAGCACCGTCCAGAAACCCAGGCCGAGGTATTGATACCCCAGCGCGAGGCCGTAGGCGCCGATGGCGTAGAACGCCACGTAACCCAGGTCGAGCAAGCCGGCCAGGCCGACCACGATGTTCAGGCCCAGGCCGAGCAGTACGTAGATCAGCCCGAGGATCACCACGGTGAGCAAGTACTTGTTGGCGAAGATCGGGAATACGATGGCGATCACGATCAGCGCCGGGATGATCCAGCGCAGCCGCGACTTGTAGTCCGGCGCCAGCACGTGGACGCCCGAACCGCTGTTCTCGAAGCCCTGCAGAATCTTCACGCCCTTGGGCGTTTGCAGGAACAGACTGAGGGCAAAGCGGCCGGCCATCACGATGGCGACCAGGATCGCCACGCGCGCAGGTTGCAGGTTGAAGCTGTAGCCGTCGAGCACCACGCCGACGATCGGACCGAACACGATCAACGCAATCAGCCCGGCGAGGATCGTATCGACCACACTTTTTTTGATATCAATCGATTTGGCAGCAGACATGTTTATACCTTAGCCACGAGTGGGCGACCAAGCAGGCCCTGGGGACGGAAAATCAGAATCACCACCAGCAGGGAGAAACTGAACACGTCTTTGTAGTCAGAGTTGATCAACCCCGAGAACAGCGACTCCGAAATACCGAGGATGATCCCGCCCAGCATCGCCCCAGGCAGGGAACCGATGCCGCCGAGTACCGCCGCGGTGAAGGCCTTGATGCCGATGATGAAGCCGGCGTAGAAGTCGAACGTGCCGTAGTTGAGGGTGATCAACACGCCGGCCAGGGCCGCCATGGCGGCACCGATGACAAACACGTAGGAAATCACACGGTCGGTGTTGATGCCGAGGATCGAGGCCATCTTGCGGTCTTGCTGGGTAGCGCGGCACATGCGGCCGAGCTTGGTGTACTTGATGATGTAGGTCAGCAAGGCCATGCCGGCGAAGGCAGCGACCAGGATGAAGACCTTGGTGTACGTCAACTGGACGAAACCGCTGCCGATATCGACGCGCCAGGCGCCGGCCAGCAGGGTCGGAATGCCTTGTTGCTTGGCGCCCTGGGCGATCTGTGCGTAGTTCTGCAGGATCAGGGAGATACCGATGGCGCTGATCAGCGGTGCCAGTCGGGTGGAGTTGCGCAGCGGTTTGTAGGCGACCCGTTCGATGACCCAACCGTAAACGCCGGTAACGACCACGGTGAAGACCAGGGTGCCGAGAATGAGCAGCGGGAAGGATTCGATGCCGAAATAAGCCAGCAGTGCCAGACTGATCGCCGCGAGGTAAGCGGAAATCATATAAACCTCGCCATGGGCGAAGTTGATCATGCCAATGATGCCATAGACCATTGTGTAGCCGATGGCGATCAGGCCATAGACCGACCCGAGGGTCAGACCGTTGACCAGTTGCTGCAGGAAAATACCATCCATAACGCAATCTCACGCGGTGAGCACCTGCACACCGGTAGGTGTGCGGCGCTTCTGGAGGAAAAAACAGATCTCAATAACAACCCAGTCCCCCTGTGGGAGGGGGCTTGCCCCCGATTGCGGAGGGTCAGCTATACATCGGGTGGCTGATACACCGTCATCGGGGGCAAGCCCCCTCCCACATTAGGTCTGTGGTACTCAGCCTTACTTCTGCTTTTCCAGCTGGTGGTATTTGCCGTCTTTGTCCCACTGGTAAACCACGTAGTCGGAGACTTTCAGGTCGCCCTTGGCATCCCAGGCTTTTTCACCCATCACGGTTTTCACCGGGTGAGCCTTGAGCCACTTGGCGGCGTCTTCACCCTTGTTGGACTTGGCACCGTTGAAGCCGGCGGCCAGGGCCTGGACCGACGCGTAGGCATACAGGGTGTAGCCTTCTGGCTCGGTGCCATTTTTACGGAACTCTTCAACCACTGCCTTGCTGTCCGGCAGCAGGCGCGGGTCAGCGCCGAAGGTCATGTACACGCCGTCCACGTACTGCGCACCGCCAGCGGTCGCGACCAGTTCGTCGGTCACGATGCCGTCGTCGGACATGAATTTCACGTCCTTGAGGCCCGCTTCACGAATCTGGCGAACCAGCGGACCGGCTTCCGGGTGCAGGCCGCCGAAGTACACGACGTCGGCGCCCAGGGAGCGGATTTTGGTGACCAGGGCGCTGAAATCTTTCTCGCCACGGGTCAGGCCTTCTTCCAGCACCGGTTTCACGCCGCGCTTGGTCAACTGGGCAGCGGTGGCGTCGGCCAGGCCTTTGCCGTAGGTGTCCTTGTCGTTGATGACCGCGACTTTCTTGCCCTTGAGCACGTCGACGATGTAGTCGCCGGCCACGATGCCTTGCTGGTCGTCACGCCCGCACATACGGAACATGGCGCCCAGGCCGCGTTCGGTGACCTGCGGGTTGGTCGAGCCTGGGGTGATGGCGATGATGCCGGCTTCGTCGTAGACCTCGGACGCCGGGATGGTGTTGGACGAGCAGAAGTGCCCGACCACGCCGATCACTTTGTCCTGGTCGGCCAGGCGGTTGGCCACGGCCACGGCCTGCTTGGGTTCACAGGCATCGTCGCCGGCGACCAGCTTGATCTGCTCACCGTTGATGCCGCCAGCCTTGTTGATGACATCGGCTGCCGCCTGGGCGCCCTTCATGTACTGCTCACCGAAAGCGGCGTTGGCGCCCGTCATCGGCCCCGCTACGCCAATCTTCACATCAGCTTGAACAAACGTAGAAACACCCAGCGCCGCTGCAACGGCGAGGGCCAGAAAACCTTTCTTGTAAAACGTCTGGGACATGAGTGGTGCTCCGAGGTTTTTGTTTATTGGCACTAAGTATTCACTGCAAACCTTCAACTAAAACTTTCACTGAAAGCCCAGAGCAAGCCGCGTGCCATTACGTTTTTATTCTTCAAAAAGACACGGTGTCATTGTTATTGCAGGTGTTTCGGCTCCGCTCGTCGGGACGTGCAACCCTCTAACTTCAATAGGTGCAACCCATGGATCAAAAAAGTACAACCTCCATGGGTCGCACCTGCAACCAGACCGCCAAACGACACTTCCTACAGCTGTAACAATGCACGTAACGGAACTGCACATTTACAGTGCGTGATTGCTACAACTTGCACCAATACAGATTAGTCGTCGGCGAAGAACGTGCCGGCTTCTGAAGGCTATTTCGCTGATCAGATCACGATCCGCAAGCATTGGCCGGCGTGATACAGCGAGAATCCTGCTTCATACAGGCAACTGCGCAGGCCCACCCCGGCCAGCGGTTGCATCGGCGCAAACGGAATCGGCAGGGCCTGGGGATTCTGGTGACACAAGTAGTCGGCAAAGGCCTTGCCGACCACGCTGCCGGTGGTCACGCCGCGGCCGTTGTAGCCGGTCACGGCCACCAGGCCGGGCGCGGGTTCGAACAAGCGCATCAAGTGGTCCGGGGTGAACGCGATGCAGCCGGTCCAGGTGCATTCCCACTGCACCGATTTGAGGTACGGGAAGTAGTGCTGCTGCACCCGATCGGCCCACGCCTTGAGAAACCACGTCGGTTTCTGGTTGCCGTTGCCCAGGCTGCCGAGCAACAGGCGGCCATCGGCGTCGCGGCGGATGCTGCTGAGCACCTGGCGCGTGTCCCACGAACCCTGGCCACCGGGAAGGATTCGCTGGGCCGCGTCGTCGGTCAGCGGCGCGGAGGCGACCTGGTAGTAATAGCCTGGGAAGAAATTGCGCCGCAGTTTGGTCCATTCGCCTTCGGTGTAGGCATTCGAGGCGATCACCACTTGTGCAGCCTGCACCGCACCGTTCGCGGTCTGCACCGACCACTCCGCACCTTGGCGTTCCAGGCGCGCAACCGGGGAATGGTCGAAAAGCTGCCCGCCCAACCCCACGGCCGCATTGGCCAGGCCGCTGGTGTAGGCCATCGGGTTCAAGGTGCCGGCACGTCTATCCAGCAGTGCGGCGGAGATCTTTTGAGTGCCGGTGGCTTGTTCGCAGGCCGAACCGGTGAGCAGTTCGACCGGCGCGCCGCGGCGCTTCCATTGTTCTTCACGACTGCGCAAATCCGCCTCGCCCCGGGCGTTGTGCGCCATGTGCAAAGTGCCCTCGCGGCGCAATTGGCAATCGATGTTGTATTTGTCGACCAGGCTGAACACCAGCGACGGCGCCGCGCCCAGCATGCGATTGAGCTGGCTGCCCACCGCCTCGCCGAAACCGGCTTCGATCTCGTCCGGCGGAATCCACAAGCCGGCGTTGACCAGCCCGACATTGCGCCCCGACCCGCCATGGCCGGTGCGATGGGCTTCCAGCACGGCGACAGTCTTGCCTTGTTCCAGCAAGTGAATGGCCGCCGACAAACCGGTAATCCCGGCGCCGATCACGCACACATCCACCTTCACTTCGCCCTTGAGCGCAGCGCGATCCGGCCGGCCAGGGGTGAGTTGTTCCCACAAACATGTTTCGCGTAGTGCCATTGCCAGACTCCGATGAGACCTAACAAACATCTATTCCGAACTGCATATAGCTCAACTGTGGGAGGGGGCTTGCTCCCGATGGCAGTGGATCAGCTGGACATCTGTTGACTGACACACCGCCATCGGGGGCAAACTCCCTCCCACATTTTGACCGCACTTCGACTTAAGGTAATCAGTCGAAGGTAATGCCCTGGGCCAGCGGCAGTTCCAGCGAGTAGTTCACGGTATTGGTCTGGCGACGCATGTACCCGCGCCACGCATCCGAGCCCGACTCACGCCCGCCGCCCGTCTCTTTCTCACCGCCAAACGCGCCGCCGATTTCCGCGCCGCTCGGGCCGATGTTGACGTTGGCAATGCCGCAGTCGCTGCCCACCGCCGACATGAACTGCTCGGCTTCGCGCACATCGGTGGTGAAGATGCATGACGACAGGCCTTGCGGCACGGCGTTGTTCAGGCGCAGGGCTTCGGCGAAGTCGCTGTAGCCGACCACGTACAGGATCGGTGCGAAGGTCTCAGTGCAGACCACGTCGCTTTGCTCCGGCATTTCCACAATCGCCGGCGACACGTAATAGGCATTCGGGAATTTGTCTTCCAGTTGGCGCTTGCCGCCGAACACCTTGCCGCCTTCGCTCAGGGCCTGCTCCAGCGCATCCTGCATCGCGTCGAAGCCGTGCTTGTCGATCAGCGGGCCGATCAGGTTGCCTTCCAGCGGGTGGCCGATGCGTACCTTGGAATAGGCGGCCTTGAGGCGCGTGACGATTTCTTCCTTGACCGACTCATGGGCGATCAGCCGGCGCAGCGTGGTGCAACGCTGCCCGGCGGTGCCGACGGCGCTGAACAGGATGGCGCGCACCGCCATGTCCAGGTCGGCGCTTGGGCCGAGGATCATCGCGTTGTTGCCGCCCAGCTCGAGGATGCTGCGGGCAAAGCGCGCGGCGACTTTCGGCGCCACTTCACGGCCCATGCGCGTACTGCCGGTGGCGCTGATCAGCGCGACACGCGGGTCATCCACCAACGCGGCACCGGCATCGCGGCCACCGATGATCACCTGGCTCAGGTATTGCGGCGCATCGTTGAATTTTTTCAGCACGCGCTCGAACAGCGCCTGGCAGGCCAGGGCGGTGAGCGGGGTCTTTTCCGACGGTTTCCAGATCACGGCGTTGCCGCACACCAGGGCCAGGGTGGTGTTCCACGCCCACACGGCCACCGGGAAGTTGAACGCGCTGATCACACCGACCACGCCCAGCGGGTGCCAGGTTTCACGCATGTGGTGGCCGGGGCGCTCGGAGGCGATGGTCAAGCCATACAGTTGGCGCGACAGGCCGACAGCGAAGTCGCAGATGTCGATCATTTCCTGCACTTCGCCCAGGCCTTCCTGAGTGATCTTGCCGGCTTCCCAGGAGACCAGCTCGCCCAGGTCGGCCTTGTACTCGCGCAACACGTCGCCGAACTGGCGCACCAACTCGCCGCGACGCGGTGCCGGCACCTTGCGCCAGGCCTCGAATGCATGCTCGGCGCGACTGACCTGTTGCTCCACCTCGGCGGCACCTTCCCAGTTCACACTGCCGATACGGCTGCCATCGATCGGCGAATGCACGGGTTGTTTCCCCGCTTGGTACAGCGCCGGGTTTACCCCGAGACGATCAAGCAATGCGGCAACCATGGGTGACTCCTTCAATCTATACAGAAAAAATTGCGCCGCGGCCCGCACGGCAATCCAGGGCTTATTTGTAGCTGGCCCAAGACTTGCCAACAAACGACGATTAGGCGAGATATCATTCCGTTTATTCATGCAAAGCATAAAAAGAGGCATGCCGTGCTGAACAAAAGACATTTGCCCTCGATCACTGCCCTGCAGTGTTTCGAAGCCGCCACCCGCCACCTGAGCTTCACCCGCGCCGCTGAGGAGCTGAACCTCACGCAAAGCGCGGTGAGCAAACAGGTCGCGCAACTGGAAGAACTGCTGCAGCACCTGCTGTTCCGCCGGGTACGCCGACGCTTGCAGATGACCCCGGCGGGCGATTTGTATTTGGTGGAAGTGCGCAAAATCCTCACCCAGGTGGAGATGTCCACCCATTACCTGCGCTCCTACGGTGGCGAGACCGAAGTATTACGCGTGTCTACGCCCTACACCTTCGGCGCACGCTGGCTGGTGCCGCGCCTCAAGGGCTGGCGCTTGCGTCATCCGCAAATCCACCTGGACCTGTGCAACGAACAGGAACCGGACGAGCTGCTGCAAGGCAAGGCCGACATGGCGTTCTACTTCGGCCAAGGCTCACGCCCCGGCACCGAGAGCCTGAAACTGTTCAGTGAAGAACTGATCCCGGTGTGCGCCCCGGAAAGCCTGCCCGCACAAGCCTTCACCGACCCCACGCAACTGAGCAACCTGGTCCTGCTGCAAAACGCCTCGCGCCCCCAGGGTTGGCATGACTGGTTCGCCGACCAGGGGTTTCACACCGAGCACAGCTATCACGGGCCGCGTTTCGACACGTTCTATATGTGCATTCGGGCGGCGCAGGTGGGCTGTGGCGTGGCGTTGCTACCGCGCTTCCTGGTGGAGGAGGAACTGGCCGATGGCAAGCTGGTGATCCCTTGGCAGCATGCAATGCCGAGCCAGGATGCGTATTACCTGGCGTACCCCGAACATTCGGCGGAGGTGCCCAAGGTGCGGGAGTTTGTGAAGTGGATGATGGAGCAGGTTATTTAGTGCCTGGAATACCGCTATCGGGGGCAAGCCCCCTCCCACATTTGAAATGCATTCCAAGTGTGGGAGGGGGCTTGCCCCCGATAGGGCCAGTGGCCTCACTGAAAAAATCACTGGCAAAACCCCACAGGTCTATGCGCCACTAGCCCCCGTCCTTTCTTGTGCGTAAAGGCCGGCGCCCATCGCCGTCCTGTCTGGAGATTCCCGTTATGAGCGAGAGTGTGTTTGCCGATCGCATCGTGCAGAACCTGCTCGACACCGACTTCTACAAGCTGACCATGATGCAGGCGGTGCTGCACAACTACCCCAATGTGGAAGTTGAATGGGAGTTTCGTTGCCGCAACAGTGAAGACCTGCGCCCATACCTGGCGGAGATCCGTTACCAGTTCGAGCGCCTCGCCGAGTTGAGCCTGAGCGCGGACCAACTGAGTTTCCTGGAGCGCATCAGCTTCATGAAGCCGGATTTTTTGCGCTTTCTCGGCTTGTTCCGCTTCAACCTGCGCTATGTCCACACCGGCATCGAAAACGGCGAGCTGTTTATCCGCCTGCGTGGGCCGTGGCTGCATGTGATCCTGTTTGAAGTGCCGATGCTCGCCATCATCAGCGAAGTGCGCAACCGCTACCGCTACCAGACCGTGGTCCTCGAACAGGCCCGCGAGCAGTTGTACCGCAAGTTCGACTGGCTGATCGCAAACGCCAGCAGCGACGAGCTCGCCGAGCTGCAGGTGGCGGACTTCGGCACTCGCCGACGCTTCTCCTACCGCGTGCAGGAAGAAGTGGTGAGCGTGCTCAAGCACGACTTCCCCGGCCGGTTTGTCGGCACCAGCAACGTCCACCTGGCTCGCGAGTTCGATATGAAACCGCTGGGCACCATGGCCCATGAATGGATCATGGCCCACCAGCAACTCGGCCCGCGCCTGATCGACAGCCAGATCGCCGCCCTCGACTGCTGGGTCCGCGAATACCGCGGCCTGCTCGGTATTGCCCTGACCGATTGCATCACCACCGACGCCTTCCTCAGCGACTTCGACTTGTACTTCGCCAAGCTGTTCGACGGCCTGCGCCACGATTCCGGTGACCCGGTGCTGTGGGCGGAAAAAGCCATCGCCCACTATCACAAGCTGGGCATCGAGCCGATGAGCAAGACCCTGGTGTTCTCCGACAGCCTGTCGCTGCCCAAGGCCCTGGAGATATTCCGGGCGCTGCGCGGTCGGATCAATGTGAGCTTTGGCATCGGCACCAACCTGACCTGCGATATTCCAGGTGTGGAACCGATGAGCATTGTGCTTAAAATGACGGCCTGCAATGGCCAGCCCGTCGCGAAGATCTCCGATGAAGCGGGCAAGACCCACTGCACGGACCCGAATTTCGTCGCCTATTTGCGACACGTTTTCAAAGTACCTGCCCTTTCCAGCAAGGAGTGAATCATGCAAGCCGTACAGCGTGAGATTGCGCAGCAGCTCAAGGTTCAAGCGCCGTTCAAAGACCAGGCCGCCCTTGAGGCCGAAATCGCCCGGCGCGTGACCTTTATCCAAGACTGCCTGCGCAATTCAGGGCTCAAGACATTGGTGTTGGGCATCAGCGGTGGCGTCGACTCCCTGACCGCAGGCCTGCTCGCCCAACGCGCCATGCAGGAGCTGCGCTCCAGCACCGGCGACGAGGCCTATCGTTTTATCGCGGTGCGCCTGCCCTACGAAACCCAGTTCGATGAAATCGACGCCCAGGCCGCGGTGGACTTTATCGAGCCGGATGAGCGCCACACCGTGAACATCGGCCCAGCGGTGAAATCCCTGGCCAATGAAGTGGCGGCATTTGAAGGCAAGGCTGCGGTGTCCCGCGATTTCGTGCTGGGCAACACCAAGGCGCGCATGCGGATGGTCGCGCAGTACACCATCGCCGGCGCGGCCAGCGGCCTGGTGATCGGCACCGACCATGCGGCGGAAGCGGTGATGGGCTTTTTCACCAAATTCGGTGATGGCGCCTGCGATCTGGCACCGTTGAGCGGGCTGGTGAAGAACCAGGTGCGATCGATTGCGCGGCACTTCGGTGCGCCGGAGTCGCTGGTGGAGAAAATCCCGACCGCCGACCTGGAAGACCTCTCGCCGGGCAAGCCGGACGAGGCGTCACATGGCGTGACCTATGCCGAGATCGATGCGTTCCTGCACGGCGAGCCGGTGCGGGAAGAAGCGTTCAGGATCATTTGCGAGACGTATCGCAAGACCGAGCACAAGCGGGTCATGCCGTTTGCGCCGTGAGGTGAACCAGATAGTTTTGTATTGATTGTGAGGTAGCCATCGGGGGCAAGCCCCCTCCCACAGTTGACCGAGTTCCCATATGAGAATGCGGTCGAATGTGGGAGGGGGCTTGCCCCCGATGAACGATAATGCGGTCTTACTTGACGACCACAGTGCCTTTCATCATCGAGATGTGGCCTGGGAACGAGCAGAAGAACGCATAGTCAGTGCCCGCTTTCAGCTTGGACACATCAAAGGTCACCGCGTCTTTCTCGCCAGCGCCAATGACTTTGGTGTGGGCGATGATGCGCTCGTCGCCGTCTTTCAGGTAGTTCTTGTCGAGGCCGGCAGCCATGCCATCGGTCGCGACCGGTTGCATGTCGGCGGCGCTGGTCAGCACCCAGTTATGGCCCATGACGTTTTTCGGCAAGCTGCCGGAGTGAGTCAACTCGACGGTGAACGTCTTGCAGCTCTTGTCGATCACGATTTCCTTGGTGTTGTAGGACATCTGGTCGGTAGAGTCGACGGTGACCTTGCACTCTGCAGCAAGCAACTGGCCACTTGCCAGAGTCAGCAGGGAAACAGCAACGAGTTTGGCAAACATGTGATTCTCCAAGGCAGGGTTTAAACAACGCATAGTGCGACAAGGGTGCCCGAGACAGGCAGAAAGTCTTATGACCTGAATCAACAAATTGTATACAACTTTAGGCTATCAGACTTATCGATACAATCAACCAGCCAAAGTGTCACGCCCCGCCTATGATCGGTCCATCACCCACTGGAGTCCGGACCATGCACCTCAATCATCTGTTCAGCGGTCTGTTGGCCGCATACGCCTGCGGTAAGTGAAGGCCAAGCGCGCCGCTAAGCTGCTACCATAGCGACCCAAGGCAGCTGCGCGCCGCCCACCCTCACCTTCGACCCTAGAGGATCGCCCATGGCCAAACCTAATTACTCCTTCGCCAAACGTCAAAGAGACTTGGCCAAGGAACAGAAGAAAGAGGAAAAGCTGCAACGCAAGAAAGCCGCTGCAGACGAAGAGACCGGCGCACTGAACCCGGATGCGGAAGGCGAAGTGGCAACCGACGACACCGAGACACCGAAAGACCCGGCCGAGTAAGCATCACTGTAGGAGCGAGCGTGCTTGCGAAGTGCGTTAACGATAACGCGGGGTGCCTGGTTCAACGCGGCGCCCTCGATTTTTTCGCGAGCAAGCTCGCTCCTACAAGAGCGGCATCACCGTCACCCGCACTTCCGGGTCATGGCTGCCTCCCCCCAGAATCACCCCACGCAACGGCGAAACATCGGAGAAATCCCGGCCCCAGGCCAGGGTGATGTGTTCCAGTGCCGGCTGCACATTGTTGGTCGGATCAAAATCCACCCAGCCCGACAGCGGGCAGTACACCGAAATCCACGCATGGGACGCATCGGCGCCAATCAGCCGTGGCTGGCCGGGCGGCGGCTGGGTCAGCAGGTAGCCGCTGATATAGCGCGCCGCCAGGCCCCGTGAGCGCAGGCAGGCGAGCATCAGGTGAGCGAAGTCCTGGCACACCCCGCGACGGCGCTCCAGCACCTCCACCAGCGGCGTGGCGACCTGGGTGGCTTCGGCATCGAAGGTGAATTCGCCGAAGATTTTTTCCATCAGGGCCTGAGCGCCCAGCAACAGCGGACGCCCGGGCGGGAAACAGCTTTCGGAGAACTCGACGAAGGTTTTCTTCAGATGCACGTAGGGCGATTCGAAGCGAAAGCGACAGGCTTCGATCAACGCCGGTGACAGCGGCTGGCTGCTGTAGGTCAGGCTGTCGCGAGTCTGGTCCCAGGCCGGCGACTGTTGGAAATCCAGCAGCGGCCGCGCCAGCACTTCCACGGTCAGCGCGGCATTCACCAACAACTCATCATGGGGCCGCTCGAACGCCAGGCGGGTGATCGGGTTGCCGAACACGTCCAGCTCATCGCGGCGCGAGGACGGCAACGGGCTGATATCCAGCTGCTGCGAGGTGCAGCGCTGCCAGGCACATGGCCGTGGCCACAGATGCGCCAACTGCTGGGCCAGGGACACCGGGCTGTCGTAGTGGTAATGGGTATCGTGAAAAATCTGATAGCGCGCGCTCATCACACCGACACCGTTTGTTGGCTGACATCATCCACATGGGCAAAATGGCGCAAGGCCAGGCGATCCGACACTTGCCCACTCTCATCGGCGACCGCTTGCAGCAGGTCGGCCAGGCCGTCCAGCGCGGCACGCACGCTGGCCTCGCCAAACAGCGGGTTCTCCAGGCAACCCAGGTCGAACCGCGCAAGGCGCTCGACCAACGGCGCCAGGCCGGTTTCCCGGGGCACCGCGAAATCATCGTTGAGACGACGCAAGGTGCGGCTCACCAGCTTCAACTGAAACAACACGGCGTGGGGGTTCTGCTCATCCAGCAGCAACAGGTCGAGCACCGGAATCAGTTGCGGCACCGCCAGGTAGCGCGAACGGTAGGTGATGCTGCTGTTGCCCAGTTCCAACAACCATTCCAGCCCGGCCTGATCGAACACCGCCACGCCGCGCAGGAACGCCGCGAGGCTGCTGCTGAGAAACTGCAGGCGCTCGATGCGCCGGCCCATCATCAGAAAGCGCCAGCCTTCGTCGCGGGTCATGTCGTCCAGGGCAAACCCGGACAGCGCCGCCAGGGACATCACCAGGCGGTTGAGGAAGTCCAGCAACTCGCCGAAGTCGGGGCTTTCGCTTTCCAGCTCCAGGGCTTCGCGTTGCAGCTCCACCAGGGCCTGCCAGTTCTCTCGGGACAACTTGCCGCGCACCTGGGACGCCGCCCACTGCAAGCGCTGCAGGTTGGCGCGCAGGCTCGACGGCCAGTCGTCGCCAAGCAAGGCGGCGAGCAGGCGTTCGGGCAACTCACCCTCCTCCGGCAACAGGCGCAGGTTTTCGCCCAGTTCGACCGCCGCTTGCAACGCCAGCGGATCGTCGCCGTCGACATAGCGCGCCAACACGATGCGCAGCCAGCGCGCGCTGTTATCGCAGCGTTCACAATAACGGCCAAACCAAAACAGGTTTTCCACCACCCGCGACGGCAGATAAGGGTCGCGGCGCACCAGGTCATGGGCGCCTATCGGCCGCTGCGCGCGCCACTGCTCGCCGCCGGCGGCGCGTTCGCCGAGCACCCAGGTGTCCTTGCTCGCGCCGCCGCGTTGCATCGACACCACCTCGGCATCGGCCTCGGCAGCCACGCGGGTCAGGCCGCCGGGCAATACCCGGTAACCGTCGGCGCTGGCCACGGCGTAGACGCGCATGCCGATGGCGCGGTGTTGCAGGTGGTCTTCGACGGTGTGCCACACCGGCGCCTGGGACAGCTGCGCCAGCTCCTGGGCGACATACGCGTAAGGCCGCGCGCGCATGCGCTCGGCCAGGGCCTCGCGTTGTGCGTCGTTCAAGTCACGGCCGAAGACCGGGTTGAAGCTCTGTGACGGAAATGCCGGCTTGATCAGCAGCTCGGGCAGTTTCTCCAGGGCTTCGGCAAGCACCGGCGCTTCGCCGCACCACCACGTCGCAATGGACGGCAGGAGCAGTTCTTCGCCAAACAAAAATTCGTTGATCTTCGGCAGAAAGCCCAGCAGGCCGGGGGATTCCAGTACACCGCTGCCCAGGGCATTGGCCACCAGCACGTTGCCTTGGCGCGCGGCGTCGAGCAGGCCGGGCACGCCGAGGGCCGAGTCGGTGCGCAGTTCGAGGGGGTCGCAGAAGTCGTCGTCGAGGCGGCGCATGATCGCGTGTACCCGACGCAGGCCACTGAGGGTTTTCAGGAACACCGTGCTGTCGCGCACCGTGAGGTCGCCGCCTTCCACCAGCGGGTAGCCGAGCTGACGGGCGAGGTACAGGTGTTCGAAATAGCTTTCGTTGAAACGCCCAGGCGTGAGCAGCACGATCAACGGCGGCTGACTATCGCTGGGCGCCTGGCGCGCCAGGGTTTCCTGCAGGGTGCGGAAGAAACCGGTGAGGTGCTGCACCTGCAGGTCGCGGTACAGATCCGGAAAGGCGCGGGACACAATGGTGCGGTTTTCCAGCGCATAACCGGCGCCCGAAGGGGCCTGGGTGCGGTCGGCAGTAACCCACCAGCGGCCATCCGGGGTGCGCGCCAGATCGACGGCGTACAGGTGCAAGAACGTACCGTCGGGCGGCTGGATGCCCTGGCACGGCCACAGAAAATTGTTATGCCCGAACACCAGTTCGGCCGGCAGCAGGCCTTCCTTGATCAAGCGTTGCGGGCCGTAGAGGTCCGCCAGCACCGCGTTGAGCAGCCGCGCACGCTGGGCGATGCCGGCCGACAGGTGCTGCCATTCATCGGCCGCCAGCACATGGGGCAGCAGGTCCAGTTCCCACGGGCGATCAGCGCCCTTGGGGTCGGCGTAGACGTTGTAGGTCACGCCGTTTTCCTGGATCTGCCGGGTCAGCAACGCCTGGCGCTGGGCCAGTTGCGCGGGGGTGCTGCGTTGCAGATGGTCGAGCAGGCGCCGCCAATGGGCACGTACCGCGCCACTGTCGTCCAGCAGTTCGTGATAAGTGCCCGCGGTCAGCGGGTAACGGTCGAGCAAGTCGGACATGGAACGCTCGGCAGGGGCAAGGGGGCTCAGATTAACCTAACAAACACTGCAAATCCTTTGTGGGAGGGGGTTTGCTCCCGATTGCGGTGGGTCAGTCAACTCATGTATCGGCTGATTTACCGCAATCGGGAGCAAGCTCCCTCCCACATTTTGGCTTGCATTCAGTCATTTTTATTGGGGAAACGTCGCAAATCCAAAGTCATCGGCAATTCGTCATTGATCACGACGGTCGGCACAGGGAGCTTGCCCGGGGTATGCCCCAGGCGGAAAAATCGCGCCATGCGCCGGCTCTCGGCTTCATTGGCATTCACCGGCAGACTGTCGTAGTTACGCCCGCCCGGATGCGCCACATGATACTGGCAACCGCCCAGGGAGCGCTGCATCCAGGTGTCCAGCAGGTCGAACACCAACGGCGCATGGACCGCGATGGTCGGCTGCAAGCAGTTGGCCGGTTGCCAGGCGCGATACCGCACGCCGGCGACGAACTCGCCGATGCGCCCGGTCGCTTGAAGCGGCACCGGGATGCCGTTGCAGGTGAGCAAATAGCGTTGCGGTGGCAGCCCGCTCAATTTCACCTGCAGGCGCTCCAGGGACGAATCCACATAACGCACCGTGCCGCCCACCGCGCCCTCCTCGCCCAGCACATGCCAGGGTTCCAGGGCCTGGCGCAGTTCCAGCTCGATACCGCTGACGGCGTAGTCGCCGACTTTGGGAAAGCGGAATTCCAGGTGCGCGGCAAACCATTCGGCGCGCAGCGGGTAGCCGGCGGCGTTGAGTTCGACGATCACGTCGGCAAAATCCTGCTCGATGAAGTGCGGCAACAGAAAACGGTCATGCAGCTCAGTGCCCCAGCGCGCCAGCTTCGGGGGCGCATAGGGTTCGCGCCAGAAGCGCGCCACCAGCGCGCGCAGCAGCAGTTGCTGGGTCAGGCTCATGCGCGCATGGGGTGGCATTTCAAAGGCGCGCAACTCCAGCAGGCCCAGGCGCCCGGTGGCGCCATCGGGCGAGTAGAGCTTATCGATACAGAATTCGGCGCGGTGGGTGTTGCCCGTCACGTCGATCAGCAGATTGCGCAGCAGGCGGTCGACCAACCACGGCGGGCACTCTTCGCCTGGCGCGGGCATTTGCGCGAAGGCGATTTCCAGCTCATACAGCGCATCGTTACGCGCTTCATCGACCCGGGGCGCCTGGGACGTCGGGCCGATGAACAAGCCGGAAAACAGGTAGGACAACGACGGATGGTTGTGCCAGTAGCTGATCAAACTGCGCAGCAGATCGGGACGCCGCAGGAACGGTGAGTCCTTGGGTGTCGCGCCGCCCAGCACGAAGTGGTTACCGCCGCCGGTACCGGTGTGGCGCCCGTCGATCATGAACTTCTCGGTGGTCAGGCGGGTTTGCCGCGCCTCTTCGTAGAGAAATTCGGTGCGTTCTACCAGCTCGTCCCAGGTGGCGGACGGCTGCACGTTGACCTCGATCACACCCGGGTCGGGCGTGACCCGGAAGTTGCTCAGACGGTAATCCGCCGGCGGCTCGTAGCCCTCCAGCAGCACCGGGCAGTGCAGTTCTTCGGCGGTGGCTTCGATGGCGGCCACCAGCTCCAGGTAGTCCTCGACGCGCTCCAGCGGCGGCATGAACAGATACAGGCGGCCTTCGCGCGCTTCGGCGCACAGTGCGGTGCGGGTCAGCCAGTCGGCGGACTCGTCGATCTTCGGCAGGCGCTCGGCGCTCGGCGCCGCTTCGCCATGGTGTTGCAATTGCGCCGTGCTCGGCAGCTCGGGCAAGTCCTGGTTGGGGTCGGTCGGGTGGACAAACGGGTACTCTGCCGCCGTCACCCAAGGCTGCGAGGCCAGCGGCAGGCGATAACCCAGCGGCGAATCCCCCGGCACCAGTCGGCAGTGATTGTCGCGCAGGTACCAGCGCCCACTCTGCCAGCGGTCATTGGCAGCGGTGCGCGCCAGCGGCAGCACTTGGCCGATGACCTTGTCCAGGCCCTGGCTGAACACTTTGCGCAGACGCTCGCGTTCCAGCTCATCGCTCAGGCGCGGGTCGAGGGCGGTGACGTTTTGCGGCAGCGCGCCTTCGCGCCACAGGTAATAGAAGTTGTCTTCAAAGGCCGGAAACACAAAGCGCGCCGGCAACTTCAGGCGCTCGGCAACACTGCCCAGGAAACGCCCGGCCAGCACGCCGTCGGCGCCGTAGTCCTGTTGCTCATCGGCGATCAGCGCGCTGTTGTGCCAAATCGGCTCACCATCGCGGCGCCAGTAACAGTTGAGCGACCAGCGCGGCAGTTGCTCGCCGGGGTACCACTTGCCCTGGCCGAAATGCACCAGGCCCTTGGGCGCGTAGTGCTTGCGCATGCGCTGGAACAGTTCGGCCGACAGGCGACGCTTGTCCGGCCCCAGGGCAGCGGTGTTCCACTCGGCGCCGTCGGGGTCGTCGATGGAGACGAAGGTCGGTTCGCCGCCCATGGTCAGGCGCACGTCGTCCGCCAGCAGGTCGCCATCGATCTGCCGCCCCAGGGCCTGGATCGCCAACCACTGTTCTTCGGTGTAGGGCTTGGTTACCCGTGGCGCTTCCCAGATGCGCTCTACCGACATCTCGTGGGTGAATTCGCACTCGCACGGCTCCACCAGGCCACTGATCGGCGCGGCAGACGATGGATCGGGACTACAGGCCAACGGAATATGGCCTTCACCGGCGAACAACCCGGAGGTGGCATCCAGGCCGATCCAGCCGGCGCCGGGCAAATACACTTCGCACCAGGCGTGCAGGTCGGTGAAGTCCACCTCGGTACCGGACGGGCCATCGAGGGCTTTGACGTCGGCGGTGAGCTGGATCAGATAGCCGGACACAAACCGCGCCGCCAGCCCCAGGTTGCGCAGCAATTGCACCAGCAGCCAAGCCGAATCGCGGCACGAGCCGGAGGCATTTTCCAGGGTGAACTCCGGGGTCTGCACGCCGGGTTCCATGCGGATCAGGTAACCGATATCGGCGGCCAGGCGTTGGTTGAGGCCCACCAGGAAATCCACGGCCGGCAGCGGCGTGCGGTCGATACCCGCCAGGTAAGCGGCGAACCTCGGCGTCAGCGGCAAGGTTTCCAGGTACGGCGCCAGCTCGCGCTGCTCGTCGGCGGCGTAGCAAAACGGGATTTTTTCCGCGTAGGGTTCAAGGAAAAAGTCGAACGGGTTGAACACCGCCATCTCGGCGACCAGGTCGACTTCGATACGCAGTTCGTCAGTCTTTTCCGGGAACACCAGGCGCGCCAGGTAATTACCCTGAGGGTCCTGCTGCCAATTGATGAAGTGCTGCTCGGGCAGCACTTTCAGTGCGTAGGACAAAATCCGCGTGCGGCTATGGGCCGCCGGGCGCAAACGCACGATCTGTGGGCCGAGTTCGACAGCGCGGTCGTAGCGGTAATGCGTAACGTGGTGCAACGCGACATGAATCGACACGGCGGCCTCCTGCAAGCCAGGGCATGGACACAACGCGCGCAAGACTTATGCCAGAGCGGCAGTCATTGCGCTTTATCGTAAGACCCGGTGCAGTACAGCACCAAAACGGCGCCAACGTTGGTGCAATGGTGCAAGAGCTGCACATATATGT
>NZ_VJWO01000066.1:0-27212 GCF_014889455.1 Pseudomonas sp. K8 | reverse complement strand
CCCCTGAGCTGGCTTGCCTGCGATGCAGGCCTCGGTCGTTGCGTTAACCCGAGGTGATGCGTTCGGCGCCAAACCAGCTCGTCACTTCGAAGATCGGTACGTCCCACGGGCGAAGGGCGTAGCGATGACGTGGCCGATCAACCCCCGGGGTGCGTCATCGTGCCGCCCGTGCCCCCTACTAAAGTTTAAGGATTCTTGATTTTGAGCCGATACGATCAAGGCGTAGAGGGATAAATTGCGCGAAGCTTTCGCTGCCAGACGGCTCGATCGGCGGCTCTCACGCCGGCATGAAATATTAGCGATACAAAAACTGTAACAAATTGACGGGAAGATGGGCGTTTGGCCATGATGACGTCGCCTTTTTGATCCTGGGTGACGTATATGACGGTGCGTTCAGCTAAAAAGATCTAAAAAGCGATCAAGAAATGCCTTTTAGAAATTAGCTTATGCAAAGGTTCGTCTATGCTGACGCGTCTTGTTTCATGCAGAGGCTTATTCCAAAAGCGTATGAAAAAGAATGAAATAATTCTTTTTGGGTGTATGAAAAATTCATTACCCTGCAGGGACCAAACAAACTGCGATTAGACGAAGGTAGTAGACACACAAGGTTACGATTGACTTGGTAGTCACTATCTGGCGCTAATCGCGCATCTGTGGATCTCGGGCGTTAGACCCAGGACCAAAGAAATACAAAAATTAGAAATGAGAGGAGCGGTACATGAAGAAGTCCACATTGGCGTTGGCTATAGCGTTGGCGGCAATCGCCCAGCAAGCTGCAGCAGCCGGTTTCATTGAAGACAGTAAGGCCAGTGTCAGCTCGCGTACCTTGTATTTCGATAACGATCAGCGTGATGGCGGTGCTGATCAACGCGAAACAGCCACCGGCCTGAAGTTCGATTACAAGTCCGGCTTCACTCAAGGTGTCGTTGGTTTTGGTATCGACGCCCAGGCATTGGTAGGTATTCACCTGGATGGTGGTCGGGGCCATCACCCAAACAACAACTCCTTCGTTCCAAGTGACTCCGATGGGTCTGCCGTAAGCAACTGGAGCAGTGCGAGTGCTAACGCCAAGGCCCGCTTCTCCAAGACTGAAGCACACCTGGGTGGTGCGCTGTCGCCGAACCTTCCAATCCTGATCGCCAGCGACGGCCGTTTGTTGCCGCAAACCTTTGAAGGCGGCACTGTCACTTCCAAAGAAATCGACAATGTGACCTTCAACGCCGGTCAACTCGAACATGCCACTGGTCGTGCTTCAAGCAACAGCACCGGCCTGGCCGTCAACGGCGGTACCGAGGAAAGCAATAAGTTCCGTTTTGGTGGCGCTGATTGGAAGGTCACCAAAGACTTGACCCTGCAGTACTACTACGCAAACCTCGAAGACTACTATAAGCAGCACTTCCTGGGCCTGTTGCACGTATACCCGATCAGCGAAGGTCAGTCCTTCAAGACCGACCTGCGCTACTTCGACAGCAGTTCTGATGGCAAGAACGGTCAGGCCGGCTATCGCTTCAACAACAACGGTGGTTACGCGAAGAACGCAGGCGAGGTTGATAACAAGACCTGGAGCGCCATGTTCACCTACACCCTGGGTGGCAGCGCCGTTATGCTCGGTCACCAGCGTGTCAACGATGACGGTGGTTTCGTCTGGCTGAACCAGGGTAGCGTTGTGGATGGTAATGGTCGTAACGAAGGTGCCGGCGGGTCGAGCTTCTACCTGTTCACCGACAGCATGATCAACTCCTTCGTCCGCGCGGGTGAAAACACCACCTTCGGTCAGTACTCTTACGACTTCGCTGCACTGGGTGTTCCAGGTCTGCGAACCTCGATTGCCTACTTGCACGGCGACAACATCAAAGCCGTGGGCGGTGGCAGTGATCAGTCCGAGTGGGAACGCGATATGCGTATCGACTACACCATTCAGGCCGGCGCGCTCAAAGGTTTTGGCACCACTCTGCGGCACGGTGCGTACCGTGGCAGCGGCACTGGTATCCAGGACCAGGATCAGACACGCCTGATCTTCAGCTACTCCTACAGCTTCTTGTAAGGCTGGATAAGGAAAACCTCGCGTTACCGCGAGGTTTTTCTCACGTTCAATCAAGTCGGGCTCAACCCCCGCAAGCCCTTCCTGACCCCCTCTTTTTTACAGCGTCTCAAGGCCTTCTCGAACCTTGAAACGAATGTTGACTCTCGCCTGTTCCAAGGTCCAGTGAACACATTTTTAATATTCCTATATCGTCTAGATAAATCGATATTTATTCTTTTTAAATAATCCGTAATCCATGCACAGTGGGCTCCATAAGCACTCATCAGGAGCCACACCATGAGCCTAAGACTGGGCGACATCGCCCCCGACTTCGAACAGGATTCCAGCGCCGGCAAGATTCGTTTCCACGAGTGGCTGGGCGACAGCTGGGGTGTGCTGTTTTCCCACCCGGCGGACTTCACGCCGGTATGCACCACCGAGCTGGGCTTCACCGCCAAACTCAAGGACGAATTCGCCAAGCGTGGCGTCAAGGCCATCGCCCTGTCGGTAGACCCGGTGGACTCGCACCTCAAGTGGATCGAAGACATCAACGAAACCCAGAACACGCTCGTCAACTTCCCGATCCTGGCCGACGCCGACCGCAAGGTCTCGGACCTCTACGACCTGATCCACCCGAACGCCAGTGACACCCTCACCGTGCGTTCCTTGTTCGTGATCGACCCGCACAAGAAGATCCGCCTGACGATCACCTACCCGGCCAGCACCGGGCGCAACTTCCATGAAATCCTGCGGGTTATCGACTCGTTGCAACTGACCGACAACTACAAAGTCGCCACGCCCGCCAACTGGCAGGACGGCGATGAGGTGGTGATCGTGCCGTCGCTCAAGGACGAGGAAGAAATCAAGAAACGCTTTCCCAAAGGCTATCGGGCGGTGAAGCCGTATCTGCGGCTGACACCGCAACCCAATCGCTGAATTACCTGTAGGCGCGAGCTTGCTCGCGAAGCATGCGCGGTTACTGCGGACATCCAGAAAGCCTGCGTCATCGTTGACGGTTTTCGCGAGCAGGCTCGCTCCTACAGATAGACGCTGTGTACTCACATGGCAGCGGTTTTGAGGCCGTTTCGACGGCCTTTTTTTCGCCTGGCGATTGATGGATGGTTTATTCTTTTAAGGAATAAACAAATGAAAAAATAAGATTTATAGATATATAAATCTGCTGATATGGTCTGTTCCATCTTGGCGCCATCGCCACACAGCGAACCGCCGACACTTGCTAAAGGAATTTCCTACATGCTGGTCGTAACACTTGGAGGCAGTCCCAGCCAGCGTTCCCGCTCCGGGGTCTTGCTGGATAAAACCCGTCAGTGGCTGCAACAGCAGGGTGTGG
Source organism: Pseudomonas sp. K8 (assembly GCF_014889455.1). NCBI lineage: Bacteria > Pseudomonadati > Pseudomonadota > Gammaproteobacteria > Pseudomonadales > Pseudomonadaceae > Pseudomonas > Pseudomonas sp. K8. Next base: position 23,838 of record NZ_VJWO01000066.1, on the reverse strand, counting down.
AAGTGGTGAGTTATCAGATACGGGACTTCCCGGCCGAAGACTTGCTGCATGCGCGCTTCGACAGCCCCAAAGTCATCGACTTGTTGCAACAAGTGGCCAATGCCGACGGCCTGGTGATCGCCACGCCGGTGTACAAGGCCTCGTTCTCGGGCGCGCTGAAAACCGTGCTCGACCTGCTGCCCGAACGCGCCCTGGCCCACAAGGTGGTATTGCCCATCGCCACCGGCGGCAGCATCGCCCACATGCTGGCGGTGGACTACGCTTTGAAGCCGGTACTGTCGGCGCTCAAAGCCCAGGAATTGCTCCACGGGATCTTTGCCGAAGACAGCCAGATCGCTTACGGCGAAGGCAGTGCCCAGGCGCAACTGGTGCCGGTCCTCGAACAACGCTTGAGCGAGGCCCTGGAAACCTTCTACGCCGCCATGGCCCGTCGCCCGAAACCGTTGGACCCGCATGTGTTGAATGAACGTTTGTTGAGTGCTCGCTGGAGCATTTAAGCCTTACCGATTCACGAAGTACTCACCTTACTCAGCCGCCAACGGCCAAGCAGGTGCAGCCACCCCCCCAATCGCATTTTTGGAGAGAGCGCCATGCTCACTGTCATCTTGCGTCGTGGTCTGGTCGCACTGTTTGCTGCGGCTGTGTCCTTCGGCGCCATTGTTCAAGCCCACGCTGCCGAAACCCTGCGGATCGGCTATCAGAAATACGGCACCCTGGTGCTGCTCAAGGCCAAGGGCACCCTGGAAAAGCGCCTGGCCGCCGACGGTGTGCAGGTGCAGTGGACCGAGTTCCCGGGCGGCCCGCAATTGCTCGAAGGCCTGAATGTCGGCTCGATCGACTTTGGCGTCACTGGCGAAACCCCGCCGGTATTCGCCCAGGCCGCCGGTGCCGATCTGCTCTACGTGGCCTACGAACCGCCGGCGCCGACCAGTGAAGCGATCCTGCTGCCGAAGGACTCGCCGATCAAATCGGTGGCCGAGCTCAAGGGCAAGAAAGTCGTGCTCAACAAGGGCTCCAACGTTCACTACCTGCTGGTGCGGGCCCTGGAAGATGCCGGCCTGAAATACACCGACGTACAGACCGTGTTCCTGCCGCCCGCCGATGCGCGTGCCGCGTTCGAGCGTGGCAGCGTGGACGCCTGGGTCATCTGGGACCCGTACCAGGCCGCCGCCGAGAAACAACTGCAAGCCCGCACCTTGCGTGACGGCAGCGGGATTGCCGACAACCATCAGTTCTACCTGGCCACCAGGCCCTACGCCGAAAAACACCCCGAAGTGATCAAGGCGCTGGTGGAAGAAGTGCGCGCGGTGGGCGAGTGGTCCAAGGCCAACCCGCAGCAAGTCACCGAGCAAGTCGCGCCGCTGCTCGGCCTGCCGGCTGACATCACCCTGACCTCGGTGAAACGCCAGGGCTATGGCGCGCTGTTCCTGACCCCGGCGGTGGTCGCCGCGCAGCAGAAGATTGCCGACAGCTTCTACCAACTCAAATTGATCCCCAAACCCTTGAGCATCAAGGACGTGATCTGGACGCCGCCCGCTGCAGTGGCCAACGCGCCGTAATCCGACTTCTTCAGGAGACAACTCCATGAGCCTCACTATTTTCTGGTTCCTGCCTACCCATGGCGACGGTCATTACCTTGGCACCGCCGAAGGCGCTCGCGCCGTCGACCACGGTTATCTGCAGCAAGTGGCCCAGGCGGCCGACCGCCTTGGCTTCGGCGGGGTGTTGATCCCCACCGGGCGTTCCTGCGAAGACTCGTGGCTGGTGGCCGCTTCGCTGATCCCGGTGACCCAGCGTCTGAAGTTCCTGGTCGCGCTGCGCCCCGGGATCATTTCGCCGACGGTGGCCGCGCGTCAGGCCGCGACCCTCGATCGCCTGTCCGGCGGCCGTGCGCTGTTCAACCTGGTGACCGGCGGTGACCCGGAAGAATTGGCCGGCGACGGTCTGTTCCTCAGCCACGAGGAGCGCTACCAGGCCTCGGTGGAGTTCACCCGCATCTGGCGTCGCGTGCTGGAAGGCGAAACCGTGGATTACGATGGCGAACACATCAGCGTCAAAGGCGCCAAACTGCTTTACCCGCCGATCCAGCAACCGCGTCCGCCGCTGTACTTCGGCGGTTCCTCCGAAGCCGCGCAGGACCTGGCGGCCGAACAGGTGGACATGGTGCTGACCTGGGGCGAGCCACCGGCCGCGGTCGCGGAAAAGATCGAACAGGTGCGGGCCAAGGCCGCGAAACTCGGGCGCACGGTGCGCTTCGGCATTCGTCTGCATGTGATCGTGCGCGAAACCAACGATGAAGCCTGGAAAGCCGCCGACAAACTGATCTCGCACCTGGACGACGACACCATCGCCCGCGCACAGGCCTCGCTGGCGCGCTTTGATTCGGTCGGCCAGCAGCGCATGGCGGCCTTGCATGGTGGCAGCCGCGACAACCTCGAAGTCAGCCCCAACCTGTGGGCCGGCGTCGGCCTGGTGCGCGGCGGGGCCGGCACCGCGCTGGTGGGCGATGGCCCGACGGTCGCGGCGCGGGTCAAGGACTACGCGGCGCTGGGCATCGACACCTTTATCTTCTCCGGTTATCCACACCTGGAAGAATCGTATCGCGTCGCCGAGTTGCTGTTCCCGCACCTGGATATCGAACGCCCCGAGTTGCCGAAAAGTGCCGGCTACGTGAGCCCGTTCGGCGAGATGGTCGCCAACGACATCCTTCCCAAAGCGGCGTCACAGAGCTGAGGTGGCGCCATGAATGTGGAAAAACTGAGCCATCGCGTGGCGCCTTGGGTGCTGCCGGTGTTGCTGTTGGCGGTGTGGCAGTTGTCGGTGTCGGCGGGTTGGTTGTCGACGCGGATTCTGCCGGCGCCGAGCGCGGTGATCGAGGCCGGGGTCAACCTGGTACGCAGCGGTGAAATCTGGACGCACCTGGCCATCAGCGGCTGGCGCGCGGGCCTGGGGTTTGTGATCGGTGGCAGCATCGGTCTGGCCCTGGGCTTTATCACCGGCCTGTCGACGTGGGGCGAGCGCCTGCTGGACAGCTCGGTGCAGATGATCCGCAACGTGCCGCACCTGGCGTTGATCCCGCTGGTGATTCTGTGGTTCGGCATTGACGAGACCGCGAAGATTTTCCTGGTCGCCCTCGGCACGCTGTTCCCGATCTACCTCAACACCTACCACGGCATCCGCAACGTCGACCCGGCACTGGTGGAAATGGCGCGCAGCTACGGCTTGTCTGGCTTCAGCCTGTTCCGCCAGGTGATCCTGCCGGGCGCGCTGCCGTCGATCCTGGTGGGCGTGCGTTTTGCCCTGGGCTTTATGTGGCTGACGCTGATCGTGGCGGAAACCATCTCGGCCAGTTCCGGTATCGGTTACCTGGCGATGAACGCCCGTGAATTCCTGCAAACCGACGTGGTGGTGCTGGCCATCGTCATGTACGCGATTCTCGGCAAGCTGGCCGACCTCGCGGCGCGCGGCTTGGCGCGTGTGTGGCTGCGCTGGCATCCGGCTTATCAAGTGAATAAAGGAGGTGCGGCATGACCGCTCAACAACCTCCGCGCCTGCTGAAGGGGATTCCCCTGGCGGTGCGCAAATTGCGCAAGGCCTTTGGCGCGCGGGAAGTGCTCAAGGGCATCGACCTGCATATTCCGGCGGGCCAGTTCGTTGCCGTGGTCGGCCGCAGTGGCTGCGGCAAAAGTACCTTGCTGCGCCTGCTGGCCGGCCTCGACAAGGCCAGCAGCGGTGAGCTGCTGGCCGGCTCCGCGCCGCTTGGCGCGGCGATCGAAGACACGCGGTTGATGTTCCAGGAAGCGCGTCTGCTGCCGTGGAAAAAGATCATCGACAACGTCGGCCTCGGCCTCAAGGGCAACTGGCGTCCCAAGGCACTGGAAGCGCTCGAAGCGGTCGGCCTGGCCGAGCGTGCGAATGAGTGGCCGGCGGCCTTGTCCGGTGGCCAGAAGCAACGTGTGGCCCTGGCGCGTGCGTTGATTCATCAGCCGCGTCTGCTGTTGCTCGATGAGCCGTTGGGCGCGCTGGATGCGTTGACCCGCATCGAGATGCAGCAACTGATCGAAAGCCTCTGGCAGAAGCATGGTTTCACCGTGTTGCTGGTAACCCACGACGTCAGCGAAGCCGTGGCCATTGCCGACCGGGTGATCCTGATCGAAGACGGCGAAATCGGCCTCGACCTGATTGTCGACCTGCCGCGTCCACGCGCCCGAGGCTCGCATCGCCTGGCCGCGCTCGAAGCGCAGGTGCTCAACCGTGTGCTGTCGCTGCCCGGCACCCCGCCGGAACCCGAACCTGTTTCACCGTTGCCTACGCAATTGCGGTGGGCGCAATAACTCACTTGTCCCACGAAGGAAAAACGACATGACTATCAAAGCCATCAACGTGCGTAACCAGTTCAAAGGCACCGTCAAGGAAATCGTCGAAGGCGACGTGCTCTCGGAAATCGACGTGCAGACCGCGTCCGGGATCGTGACGTCGGTGATCACCACCCGTTCGGTCAAGGAGTTGGAGCTGGTGATCGGCAGCGAGGTGATTGCCTTCGTCAAATCCACCGAGGTGTCGATCGCCAAGTTGTGATCACTTGAGGGCTCTATCGGGAGCAAGCTCCCTCCCACATTCGAACCGGTTTCTTCAGGAAAACTCGATCACATGTGGGAGGGAGCTTGCTCCCGATGAGGCCCTGCCAGACAACACATCCATCAGACAGTGACGCCCCGCTTGGGCAAATACGCCGGCAGATAAAGCCCCACATACGCATCGAACACGCGCATGCCTTCCTCAGCCATGCGCGGCGTGATCAGCCCATGCTGATGCACCGAACGCGCATACACGCGATCACTCAATTCCAGCGCCAGCGCGAACACGTCCACATCGGTGGGCAGGGTCGGCACTTCGAAATGCCGGTTGAACACGGCCAGCATCAAGTCACCCAACTCCAGATCGTGCTGGCGGTCGGCCTGATTCACTTCGGTCAGCCCGTGCTGGGTCAGGATCAGCTGGCGGGCGGCGGCGTCGTTGCTGTAGATGGTGAGCATGCGCTGTTCGACGATGTAAGACAGGTCGCGCCAATACTTGAGTGAATCATGCGCGATGGGCGCCTGGATTGCGGCGCGGAATGCCGCATGGACGTCGGCGGTCAACGCTTCCAGCAGCGCCGGCACGCTGGCGAAAAAGTGGTACACCGACGACGGCGGAATCTGTGCGCGCTCGGCCACGCTGTAGATCGACAAACCGGCCACACCTTCGGACGCCAGCAACGTGCGGGCGGCGTCGAGGATCGCGTCGATCCGGGCCTGGCTGCGGGCGCGGGGTTTGCGAGGGGCGGCGGGGCGGGGGGTCATGGAAGTCTCCTACAAGGCAGCGGGCATTGTATGAGCAGGAGCCGGTGTTGTCTGCCAGGCCGCCATCGGGAGCAAGCTCCCTCCCACATTTGAACGAGTTTTCCTGAAGAAACCGGTTCGAGTGTGGGAGGGAGCTTGCTCCCGATGGCGGCCAACTCGGTCTACCAAAAGCAACCCATAAAAAAACGCCACAGACCAAAGGCCTGCGACGTTTTTTCAGTGCAACCAGCGCTTACACGGTATGCAGGTACCAGTTGTACTCAAGGTCGGAGATGGAGTGTTCGAACTCTTCCAGCTCACTTTCCTTACAGGCGACGAAGATATCGATGTATTTAGGATCGATGTACTTGGCCATCACCTCGCTGTCATCCAACTCGCGCAGGGCATCGCGCAGGTTGTTCGGCAGGCTTTGTTCGTTCTGCTCGTAGCTGTTGCCTTCCACTGGCGCGCCCGGTTCGATCTTGTTGGTCAGGCCGTGGTGTACGCCCGCCAGGACCGAAGCCATCAACAGGTAGGGGTTGGCATCGGCACCGGCCACGCGGTGTTCGATACGCACGGAGTCGGCCGCGCCGGTCGGCACGCGGATCGCCACGGTGCGGTTGTCCAGGCCCCAGCACGGCGAGTTCGGCACGTAGAACTGTGCGCCGAAACGACGGTAGGAGTTGACGTTGGGGCACAGGAACGCCATCTGGGCGGGTAGGGTCTCCAGCACACCGCCGATCGCGTGACGCAATGCGGCGTTCTGCTCGGGATCCTCGCTGGCAAAGATGTTCTTGCCGTCCTTGTCCAGGATCGAAATGTGTACGTGCAAACCGTTGCCTGCCTGGCCTGGGTAAGGCTTGGCCATGAAGGTGGTGTCCATCTCATGGTCGTAGGCGATGTTCTTGATCAGGCGCTTGAGCAGTACCGCGTAGTCGCAGGCCTTGATCGGGTCGGCCACGTGGTGCAGGTTCACTTCGAACTGCGCCGGGGCACTTTCCTTGACGATGGCATCAGCCGGGATGCCTTGCTCTTTGGCACCTTCCAGGATGTCCTGGAGGCAGTCGACATATTCGTCGAGGTCGTCGATCAGGTAGACCTGTGTCGAGTGCGGGCGTTTGCCGGAGATCGGCGAGCGGGGCGGTTGTGGGCGGCCGTTCACGTTCTCCTGGTCGATCAGGTAGAACTCAAGCTCGAAGGCAGCGCAGATAGTCAGACCGAGGTCGTCGAATTTGCTTACGACCTGACGCAGTACTTCGCGCGGATCGGCGAAGAAAGGTTCACCTTCAATTTCGTGCATGGTCATCAGCAGTTGCGCGGTCGGGCGCTTTTGCCAAGGTTCATTGCACAGGGTGTCGGGGATTGGATAACAGATTCGGTCAGCATCACCGATGTCCAGGCCCAGGCCGGTGCTTTCCACCGTTGAGCCGTTGATATCCAGGGCAAATAAAGAGGCAGGCAAGTTAATGCCTTTCTCGTAAACCTTGTGGAGGCTGGTGCGTTCGATGCGCTTACCGCGCACCACACCATTCATATCCGCAATTAGAAGGTCTACGTACAGAACCTCAGGATGATCCTTAAGGAACGCGTTCGCTTCGTTAAGCTGAACGGCACGCGGGGGTACCGACATGATGCAACACCTTTGTTGTTAAAAATATCAATCATTGATCTTTTCAGGTTTCAGTCAACCCGAACGGCATGCCGAAGTCAAGCGAGGCCTTTTTTGCCCCAAAAAAGCGCCACGAGGGCTTTTTTGGGGCTTTTTGGGGCGGTTTTACCCGGTTGCCCGGCTTGGGACTATCAGGCTTGAGCGGGCCGTGTTGTATTTTTTACGGGGGTGTTGTGTAAAAAAATGAACAAGGCTAAGCTCGATTCAAACCCATAACAGCAATAATACCGGGGTGCTTCATGTCTGGCCTGCCGTTAATCGGCATCACCACCTGCGCGAAACAGGTCGGTCTGCATGCTTTTCAGATCCGTGTCGAATGTTGCGAACGCGCATTCCCATTGATGATTCCATCCCCGATAAGCCCCTTCGATCCGGCCATTATTCTTGACGGCCAGGACGCTGTTCGCGTGCCCCGTTCATTTTTTTGTACTCGCCCTTTTCATGACGCCGGTCCTGCCTTTTTTGCGGTTGCCGCTCATTATCCTGCACGGGAGGCAAGCCTTTTGCTTTAGGAGTGCAACGGCACCCCAAATGGCGGTTAAGCTCCCACTCTGATGAACCAGCGACGCCGATGCGTCAACCGACGCCTGACCTTTAATGAACGTCAGGAAACCCAGCCCAGAGGCATTTATGAGTAACAACCTCGACCAGCTCACCGATTGGTTGAAAGACCACAAGATCACAGAAGTCGAATGCATGATTGGCGACCTCACCGGTATCACCCGGGGCAAGATCTCGCCGACCAACAAGTTCATCGCCGAGAAAGGCATGCGCCTGCCCGAGAGCGTTCTGTTGCAGACCGTGACCGGCGACTATGTCGAAGACGACATCTATTACGAATTGCTCGACCCGGCCGACATCGACATGATCTGCCGCCCCGACCAGAACGCGGTGTTCCTGGTGCCGTGGGCCATCGAGCCTACCGCCCAGGTGATCCACGATACCTACGACAAGCAAGGCAACCCGATCGAGCTGTCGCCGCGCAACGTGCTCAAGAAAGTCCTCAAACTCTACGCCGACAAAGGCTGGCAGCCGATCGTGGCGCCGGAGATGGAGTTCTACCTGACCAAGCGCTGCGAAGACCCGGACTTCCCGCTGCAACCGCCGATCGGCCGTTCCGGGCGCCCGGAAACCGGTCGGCAGTCGTTCTCTATAGAAGCGGCCAACGAATTCGACCCGCTGTTCGAGGACGTCTACGACTGGTGCGAACTGCAGGAGCTGGACCTCGACACCCTGATCCACGAGGACGGCACGGCGCAGATGGAAATCAACTTCCGTCACGGCGACGCGCTGTCCCTGGCCGACCAGATCCTGGTGTTCAAGCGCACCATGCGTGAAGCCGCGCTCAAGCACGACGTGGCCGCCACCTTCATGGCCAAGCCGATGACCGGCGAGCCCGGCAGCGCAATGCACCTGCACCAGAGCATCATCGACATCGCCACCGGCAAGAACGTCTTCTCCAATGAAGACGGGACCATGAGCCAACTGTTCCTCAACCACATTGGCGGCCTGCAGAAATTCATCCCCGAATTGCTGCCGCTGTTCGCCCCCAACGTGAACTCGTTCCGCCGCTTCCTGCCGGACACTTCGGCACCGGTGAACGTGGAGTGGGGCGAAGAAAACCGCACCGTCGGCCTGCGCGTACCGGATGCCGGCCCGCAGAACCGTCGCGTGGAAAACCGCCTGCCGGGCGCAGACGCCAACCCGTACCTGGCGATCGCCGCCAGCCTGTTGTGCGGCTACATCGGCATGGTCGAAGGGCACAACCCAAGCGCGCCGGTCGTCGGTCGTGGTTACGAGCGGCGCAACCTGCGCCTGCCGTTGACCATCGAAGACGCGCTGGAACGTATGGAAAACAGCAAGACCATCGAGAAATACCTGGGTCACAAATTCATCACTGGCTACGTCGCGGTCAAGCGGGCCGAGCATGAAAACTTCAAGCGCGTGATCAGTTCGTGGGAGCGGGAGTTCCTGCTCTTCGCCGTCTGATGCGCCGGGCGCGCCCGTTGAACGGCGCGCCCTCCACTGAAAAGTCTAGGAGATTGGTATGTCCAGCAACAACCCGCAAACCCGTGAATGGCAAGCCTTGAGCAGTGATCACCACCTGGCGCCGTTCAGCGACTTCAAGCAGTTGAAAGAGAAAGGCCCACGGATCATTACTAAAGCCCACGGTGTTTACTTGTGGGACAGCGAAGGCAACAAGATCCTCGACGGCATGGCCGGCCTGTGGTGCGTGGCGATCGGTTACGGTCGCGATGAACTGGCTGACGCCGCCGCCAAGCAGATGAAAGAACTGCCGTACTACAACCTGTTCTTCCAGACCGCCCACCCGCCGGTGCTGGAACTGGCCAAGGCGATCTCCGACGTTGCACCGGCCGGCATGAACCACGTGTTCTTCACCGGTTCCGGCTCCGAAGGCAACGACACCATGTTGCGCATGGTCCGCCACTATTGGGCGATCAAGGGCCAGCCGAACAAGAAAATCATCATCAGCCGCAAGAATGGCTACCACGGCTCCACCGTGGCCGGCGCCAGCCTCGGCGGCATGACTTATATGCATGAGCAGGGCGATCTGCCGATCCCGGGCATCGTCCACATCGCCCAGCCGTACTGGTTTGGCGAAGGCGGCGACATGAGCCCTGAAGAGTTCGGCGTGTGGGCCGCCAACCAGCTGGAAGCGAAGATTCTGGAACTGGGCGTGGACAACGTCGGTGCCTTCATTGCCGAGCCGATCCAGGGCGCCGGTGGCGTGATCGTGCCGCCGGACAGCTACTGGCCGCGCATCAAGGAAATCCTCGCCAAGTACGACATCCTGTTCGTCGCCGACGAGGTGATCTGCGGTTTCGGCCGTACCGGCGAGTGGTTCGGCAGCGATTTCTACGACCTCAAGCCCGACATGATGACCATCGCCAAGGGCCTGACCTCGGGCTACATCCCGATGGGTGGCCTGATCGTGCGCGACGAGGTGGTGGCGGTGCTGAATGAAGGCGGCGATTTCAACCACGGCTTCACCTACTCCGGTCACCCGGTGGCCGCGGCGGTCGCCCTGGAAAACATCCGCATCATGCGCGATGAACAAATTATTAAGCGTGTGCATGATGAAACGGCACCGTATTTGCAGAAACGTCTGAGGGAGCTGGCTGATCATCCGTTGGTGGGTGAAGTGCGTGGTGTCGGCATGCTCGGTGCGATTGAACTGGTTCAGGACAAAGCGACGCGCAAGCGTTACGAAGGCCGCGGTGTTGGCATGATCTGCCGAACCTTCTGCTTCGAGAATGGCCTGATCATGCGCGCCGTGGGTGACACCATGATCATTTCGCCGCCGCTGGTGATCAGCAAGACCGAAATCGACGAGCTGGTGACCAAGGCTCGTCATTGCCTGGACCTGACTTTGGCGGCATTGCAGGGCTAAGTGCTAGGCTCAGAACGCAGTGACTCTCGGGCGCTGCGTTCGGGCAGTTATAAATGTGGGGGGTTAGTTGAAAGCCAGCCCCCTAACTTGCCAGACTGTAGTCCTGTTTTGCTGCCCTTCGACGGGCTGCCGAACAGCTGTATATCGATGAAGCATGCTGCGGCCCAAAAAAGAAAATTGGAGCATCACCAAATGAAGGCATTAGGTTTGAAGAACGCTGGCAAGACCCTCCTCGCGTTGTCCCTGATGGGCGCAATGGCGGGCGCGGCCCAGGCAGACGATAAAGTGCTGCACATCTATAACTGGTCCGACTACATTGCTCCGGACACCATCGCCAACTTTGAAAAAGAGTCGGGCATCAAAGTGGTGTACGACGTATTCGACAGCAACGAGACCCTTGAAGCCAAGTTGCTGGCAGGCAAGTCCGGTTACGACATCGTCGTACCGTCGAACAACTTCCTCGCCAAGCAGATCAAGGCCGGCGTCTACCAGGAGCTGGACAAGTCCAAGCTGTCCAACTACGAAAACCTGAACACATCGCTGCTCAAGGCCGTGTCGGTCAGCGACCCGGACAACAAGCACGCTTTCCCGTACATGTGGGGTTCGATCGGCATCGGTTACAACCCGGAGAAGGTCAAGGCCGCGCTGGGCGTCGACAAGATCGATTCGTGGGACATCCTGCTCAAGCCGGAAAACATCGCCAAGCTCAAGAGCTGCGGTGTGAGCTTCCTCGATTCGCCAACCGAAATGCTGCCGATCGCGCTGCATTACCTGGGCCTGCCGACCGACAGCCAGAAGAAAGCCGACCTCAAGCAAGCTGAAGACCTGTTCCTGAAGATCCGTCCTTCGATCGGCTACTTCCACTCGTCCAAGTACATCTCCGACCTGGCCAACGGCAACATCTGCGTAGCCGTGGGTTACTCGGGTGACATCCAGCAGGCCAAATCCCGCGCGGCTGAAGCCGGTGGCAAGGTCAAAGTGGCGTATGACATTCCGAAGGAAGGCGCCGGCAGTTTCTATGACATGGTCGCCATCCCTAAAGATGCCGAAAACGTCGAAGCGGCCTACAAGTTCATGAACTACCTGCTCGAGCCGAAAGTCATGGCTGCGATCACCAACAGCGTGCGTTGCCCGAACGGTAACGAGAAAGCCACCGCATTGGTCGACAAAGACATCACCAGCGACCCAGGCATCTACCCGCCAGCGGACGTGCAAGCCAAGCTGTATGCCATTGCCGACTTGCCGGCAGCGACTCAGCGTGAAATGACCCGTAGCTGGACCAAAATCAAATCCGGTAAGTAAGCGAGGTAACCTGTAGGAGCGAGCTTGCTCGCGAAAATCCTCAACGATAACGCAGCGCCTCTGGTCGCCCGCGTTGCCTGTGAGTTCTTCGCGAGCAAGCTCGCTCCTACAAAGAGCGGTAGCCGTACAGTAATTAAATGACAGAAAGTTTTGCCGGATCGGTTTATCGAGGGTAAGTTGCGCGCCGGTTTTGTTGCCGGGCAACAACTTTGGGCCCAACTATTTAAGAGGACCTCCACTTGCCATTTTCTTTATTTCGCCAAGCCTTGCTGGTAGGTGCAGGTATCACGCTGGCTGTCAGCGTGCAGGCCGCATCGACTGTGCATGTTTATAACTGGTCGGACTACATCGGCCCCGACACCCTGGCCAACTTTGAAAAGGCCTCCGGTATCAAGCCTGTGTATGACGTGTTTGATTCCAACGAAACCCTGGAAGGCAAGTTGCTGGCCGGACGTACCGGTTACGACGTGGTGGTGCCGTCCAATCACTTCCTTGGCAAACAGATCAAGGCCGGGGCGTTCCAGAAGCTCGACAAGTCGTTGCTGACTCACTACGCCAACCTCGACCCGGCGCTGCTCAAGCGCCTGGAAAAGAACGACCCGGGCAACCAATACGCCGTGCCGTACCTGTGGGGCACCAACGGCATCGGTTACAACGTCGATAAAGTCAAAGAAGTGCTGGGCGTCGACAAGATCGACTCCTGGGCCGTGCTGTTCGAGCCGGAAAACATGAAGAAGCTCGCGACGTGCGGCGTGTCCTTCATGGACTCGGCAGATGAAATGCTGCCGGCGGTGCTCAACTATATGGGCCTGAACCCCAACAGCGAGAACCCCGAAGACTACAAGAAGGCCGAAGCGAAACTGCTGAAAGTGCGGCCTTATGTGACCTACTTCCATTCTTCCAAATACATCTCCGACCTGGCCAACGGCAACATCTGCGTGGCGGCCGGGTTCTCCGGCGATGTGTTCCAGGCCAAGGCCCGCGCAGCCGAGGCGGGCAAGGGCGTGAACATCGCCTACGCGATTCCGAAAGAAGGCGGCAACCTGTGGTTTGACGTGCTGGCGATCCCCAAGGACGCGGCCAACGTTAAAGAAGCCCACGCCTTCATCAACTATTTACTGCAACCTGAGGTTATCGCTCAGGTCAGTGATTACGTCGGTTATGCCAACCCTAACCCAGGGGCGGACGCACTGATGGAGCAATCGATACGCACCGACGAAGCGGTTTACCCACCGCAGGCGGTTCTCGACCGGACATTTGTCAACTTCGAGCTACCCCCGAAAGTGCAGCGTTTAATGACCCGTAGCTGGACCAAGGTCAAGACGGGCAAGTAAGGCTCAAACTATCCTGGGTTCGCCCGCGTCGGGCGAACTGCACTCTTTTTTTTTGGGAGTTTCGTAAATGGCAGTTGCCTCCGGCGCCTATAAGAAAGCCCTCGAGGGCGACCAGACACCGAAAAAGGTGCTGGTCAAAATCGACCGGGTCACGAAGAAGTTCGACGAGACGATTGCCGTGGACGATGTGTCCCTGGAAATCAAGAAAGGCGAGATCTTCGCCTTGCTCGGCGGTTCGGGTTCGGGCAAATCCACCTTGTTGCGCATGCTCGCAGGTTTCGAGCGCCCAACCGAGGGTCGCATTTACCTCGACGGTGTGGACATCACCGACATGCCGCCCTACGAGCGGCCGATCAACATGATGTTCCAGTCCTACGCGCTGTTCCCGCACATGACCGTGGCGCAGAACATCGCGTTTGGCCTGCAACAGGACAAGATCCCCAAGGCCGAAGTCGACGCCCGCGTGGCCGAGATGCTCAAGCTGGTGCAGATGAGCCAGTACGCCAAGCGCAAGCCGCACCAGTTGTCCGGTGGCCAGCGCCAGCGTGTGGCCCTGGCCCGTTCCCTGGCCAAGCGCCCGAAACTGCTGCTGCTCGATGAGCCGATGGGGGCGCTGGACAAGAAACTGCGTTCGCAGATGCAGCTGGAACTGGTGGAAATCATCGAGCGCGTCGGCGTGACCTGCGTGATGGTGACCCACGACCAGGAAGAGGCCATGACCATGGCCGAGCGCATCGCGATCATGCACCTGGGCTGGATCGCGCAGATCGGCAGCCCGGTCGACATCTACGAGACGCCGACCAGCCGCCTGGTGTGCGAGTTCATCGGCAACGTCAACATCTTCGACACCCAGGTGGTCGACGACGCCGAAGGCCACGCAGTGCTCAAGTGCCCGGACCTGGACCGCGACATCTACGTCGGCTACGGCATCGCCACCTCGGTGGAAGACAAGTCGGTGACCTACGCCATCCGCCCGGAAAAACTGCTGGTCACCACCCAAATGCCGACCTGCGAGCACAACTGGTCCAGCGGCAAGGTCCACGACATCGCCTACCTCGGCGGCCACTCGGTGTTCTACGTCGAGTTGCCGAGCGGCAAGCTCGTGCAATCCTTCGTCGCCAACGCCGAACGCCGTGGCCAGCGCCCAACCTGGGGTGATCAGGTGTACGTGTGGTGGGAAGACGACAGCGGCGTGGTACTTCGCTCATGAACATGAAAAAATTCAAGCGCCAGCTGCAACGAATAACCCCCGGTGGCCGGCATGTGGTCATCGGGATCCCTTTCCTCTGGCTGTTCCTGTTCTTCATGCTGCCGTTCTTCATCGTCCTGAAGATCAGCTTTGCCGAAGCCGACGTGGCGATCCCGCCTTACACCGAGATCTACACCTTCGTTGAGCAGAAGCTGCAACTGGTGCTGAACCTGGCCAACTACGCGATGCTCGGCGACGATGAGTTGTACATCGCCGCGTACCTGGGCTCGCTGAAGATGGCGTTCTTCAGCACGCTGCTGTGCCTGTTGATCGGCTACCCGATGGCCTACGCGATTGCCAGTGCGCGTAAAGAGATGCAGACCGTGCTGGTGCTGCTGATCATGATGCCGACCTGGACCGCGATCCTGATCCGCGTGTACGCGTGGATGGGCATCCTCAGCAACAACGGCTTGCTCAACAGCTTCCTGATGTATATCGGGCTGATCAACGAGCCGCTGCAGATCCTCAACACCAACATCGCGGTGTATATCGGCGTGGTCTATTCGTATCTGCCGTTCATGATCCTGCCGCTGTACGCCAACCTGGTGAAACACGACCAGAGTCTGCTGGAGGCTGCCTCGGACCTGGGGTCGAGCACCTTCAACAGCTTCTGGAAGATCACCGTGCCGCTGTCCAAGAACGGCATCATCGCCGGTTGCATGCTGGTCTTCATCCCTGTGGTGGGCGAGTTCGTGATCCCGGAACTGCTCGGCGGCCCGGAAACCCTGATGATCGGTAAAGTGTTGTGGCAAGAATTCTTCAACAACCGTGACTGGCCGGTGGCTTCTGCCCTGGCGGTGGTGATGCTGGCGATCCTGATCGTGCCGATCATCCTGTTCAACCGCAGCCAAGCCAAAGAGATGGAGGGCAAGATATGAAGCGCGTCAGTTTCTCAAGCTTCATGCTGGTGGCGGGGTTGTTGTTCATCTACCTGCCGATGTTGATCCTGGTGATCTACTCGTTCAACGAATCCAAGCTGGTGACGGTGTGGGGCGGTTGGTCGATCAAGTGGTACGTGGGCCTGCTGGACAACACCCAGTTGATGGGCTCGGTGGCGCGTTCCCTGGAAATCGCCTGCTACACGGCCATCGCGGCCGTGGCGCTGGGTACGCTGGCGGCGTTCGTGCTGACGCGCATCAGCCAGTTCAAGGGCCGCACGCTGTTCGGCGGCCTGGTGACCGCGCCGTTGGTCATGCCCGAGGTGATCACCGGTCTGTCGCTGTTGCTGCTGTTCGTGGCCATGGCGCAGATGATCGGTTGGCCCCAGGAGCGTGGCATCGTCACCATCTGGATCGCCCACACTACGTTCTGCGCGGCGTATGTGGCGGTGGTGGTGTCGGCGCGCTTGCGTGAGCTGGACCTGTCGATCGAAGAAGCGGCGATGGACCTGGGCGCGCGGCCGTGGAAGGTGTTCTTCCTGATCACCATCCCGATGATCGCGCCGTCGTTGGCGGCGGGTGGGATGATGTCCTTCGCGCTGTCCCTCGATGACCTGGTACTCGCCAGCTTTGTGTCGGGCCCGGGTTCGACCACCTTGCCGATGGAAGTCTTCTCGGCGGTGCGCCTGGGGGTCAAACCGGAGATCAACGCCGTGGCCAGCCTGATTCTGCTGGCGGTGTCGTTGGTGACTTTCCTGGTGTGGTTCTTCAGCCGACGTGCCGAAGAGATGCGCAAGAAGGCGATCCAACAAGCGATCGAAGAAGCGGCCGCCGATGGCTGGCAGCAGCCGGACAAGCGTCGGGCGCCTGCGCCGGTCTAACGGCCGACACGGTGCAAATGTGGGAGGGGGCTTGCCCCCGATAGCAGAGTGTCAGTCACTGAAGCTGTGACTGATCCACCGCCATCGGGGGCAAGCCCCCTCCCACATTTTGACCGCGTTCCAGGTTGATCAGGCCGTCACCATCTGGATCGCCCACACCACGTTCTGCGCGGCGTATGTGGCGGTGGTGGTGTCGGCGCGCTTGCGCGAGCTGGACCTGTCGATCGAAGAAGCGGCCAGCCGATGGCTGGCAGCAGCCGGACAAACGTCGGGCGCCTGCGCCGGTCTAATGGCCGACACGGTGCAAATGTGGGAGGGGGCTTGCCCCCGATAGCAGAGTGTCAGTCACTGAAGCTGTGACTGATCCACCGCCATCGGGGGCAAGCCCCCTCCCACATTTTGACCGCGTTCCAGGCGGTCAGCGGGCTGGCAGCAGCTTCAGCGTACCGCGCGTATTGGCCGTGACTTCCTCATCGCTGAAATGCGCCTGCTCGTAGCCGCCCTCGATATACGTTTCCGCCTGGTCCCCATAGTGCTTGTCGAACGGCACACCGCTTTGCCCCACCGGGTTGATGGTCAGCGCGTGGGGCACGTCGGCGAAGTCGATCAGGCGCCGGGTCGACGGGCCGTAGGTCACCGGCCATGGTGCCGGGCCGATATTGGCTGACTGGTTGTTCGGCACTTCGTGGCTGCCCGGGGCGGGGAAGGGGCCGACGTTGACGATCCGGTCCAGCGGTTTCTGCGAGCCCAGCGGGTGGCCGTGGGTCAGCGTATGGGCCTTGCCCCACTGCCATTGGCCCGGGTCATCGCCGAAGGTGGCCTTGAGGTGCGCGAGGCTGTTGTCCCAGGCGAGCTTGACGGTGTCGGCACGCTTGCCGTTCCACCAGGGCGAATCCGGGCTCGCGGCCAGGCGGGGCAACGCCGCATCGATCACCCGCGTGCTGAGCAGGGTCTTGAACATGGCGTCGCCGAGTTTCGGGTGGAAGGCCGCGTCAGCCAGGTTGAACAGGAACTGGTTGAACAGCGTGGCGCTGGTGGAGTCCAGCGGATAATCGCCTTTCCAGGCCGCCAGTTGCTCCACCAGCTGCAACTGCGCCGGGTCTTTGACCACCTCGCGCAGCACCGGCAACAGCGGTGCCAGCAAGCGCGGGCCGAAGGCGGTGGTGGTGCCCAGTTGCAGGGCCTGGCTGTTGTTCACGTCCCACTTCACGCGCTTGTCGCTCAACTGCGCGTTCAACTGCTGGCCACGGTCGGCCAGGTTGTAATAGCCGGGGATCTCCATGCCGCTGGGCGACACCGGCTGTGCATTGGCCGACACCACATAGCCACGCGCCGGGTTTTCTTCCTGGGGGTTGGCGCTGAACGGGTAGAAGCCCAGCTTGTCGGCCTGGGCCGTGCTGCCGTCGAGGATAAACCCGGGGTTGACGCCGGCCGGGCGGATCGGCAACTGCGCCGCCGCCCACCAGCCGATATCGCCCTGGGCATTCGCCCACACAATGTTCAGCCCCGGCGCCGACACCTTGGCTGCCGCGGCACGGGCCTTGGCCAGGGTGTCGGCGCGGTTGAGCTGGTAGAACCCTTCGAGGATCGGGTTCTGGGTGTCGAGGAACGCCCACCACATCGCGATCGGCGTCTTGCCGGCGTTCTCGCCGAGCACGTCATTGATGATCGGGCCGTGGGGCGATTGGCGCAGGGTCAAGGTGACCGGTGCCTGGCCCTTGACCGCGATCTGTTGCTCGCTGCGGGTCATGTCGACCCATTGGCCGTGGTACCAGACCTGGTTGGCGTTGTCCGGATTGACCTGCTCGGCGATCAGGTCGAGGTCGTCGTTCTGGAACATGGTCAGGCTCCAGCCGAAATCCAGGTTGTGCCCCAGGAACGCCACCGGCACCAGCGCGTTGTGATAGCCATACAACTCAAAGCCCGGCGCCGACAGCTGCGCCTCGTACCACACCGACGGCACCGAGAAGCGGATATGCGGGTCACCCGCCAGCAACGGCTTGCCGCTCTGGGTGCGGCTGCCGCTGATCGCCCAGGCGTTGCTGCCTTCGAACTGCGGCAAGCCGTTGTCGGCCAGGGCCTGTTCACTCAGGGCCGCGATGGCGCCGAGGTTTTGCCAGTCGCTGGCGGCCAGGTTGAGCGCGCCCTTGGGTTGCCAGGCGAGGTCGAACACGTTCAGGTAATCGCTGCCCAATTGGTCGCGTACATAGGTCAGCAATGGCTCGGTACGAAACGCCGCAGCAAAGCTGTAGGCCATATACCCGGCGACGCTGATGGTGTCCTCGGCGGTAAACGGCCGCTTGGGGATGCCCAGCACATCGAACTCCATCGGGCTGGCGTGGTTGTCCTGATACTGGTTGATCCCGTCCAGATAGGCTTGCAGGGCCTTCCAGTGCGCCGACTCGTGGTCCAACTGCGCCACATAAGTGGCGGAGCGCTCGCGAATGCGCAGGCTGCGGAACAGTTTGTCGGTGTCCAGCAGCTTGGGGCCGAGCACTTCGGCCAATTCGCCGCGCGCCAGGCGTCGCATGATTTCCATCTGGAACAGCCGGTCCTGGGCATGCACGTAGCCCAGGGCGCGGTACAGGTCGGTCTCGTTCTCGGCGCGGATATGCGGCACGCCACGCTCGTCGTAGCGCACCGTGACCGAACCTTGCAGGTTCGCCAGCGTCACGGCGCCCTGGCGGGTGGGTTGCTTGCTGTAGACGTACCAGCCGGCACCGACGGCGACCAGCGCCAGCAGCACCGCGAGAACCTGCAAGAGGCGCTTCATGAACATTCCTTACCAAGAGTGGGGCGACGGGCTACGAACCGGTTGGCCACGAACAATAGCAGCCCACCGCCAGGGTGTGAGTGGCATTCACTGCGCGGCCTGCTGCAAGGGCCTTGAGGATCGGCTCGATGAAACTGTTGCTGGCGTTGCACGTCAGCCCTTCGCTGTAGGGCCCGAAATACGCGAGCTTGCCGCTGCGGTCCCAGATCGCCACGGCCGGGGTCGCGGGTATCTGATCGGCGCCGGGCAGGCTGCTGAGGATTTTCATCTGGCGCAGGTTGTCGGGCAACTGGCCGTGGCTGCCGGGTTTCTGCAGGGCGTAGAACTCGACGCCCTGGGGCGCGTAGTGCTCGATCAATTCGCCGAGGTGCTGCTGGTTGCCGACGTTGCACGGGCAGGCCGGGTCCCAGAAATGCACGAGGCGGATTGGGCCGGGGCCCGCGAGGTCGTCGGGCAGGCGTAGGGCGTCGCCGGAAAACACCGCCGTGTGTTCGCTGAAGGCACGCAGGTAGCGGCCTTGGAACCAGTCATACGCCGCCCATAACACGCCGGCGCAGAGGATCAGCAGCAGGCTGGCGAACAGGGTGGTGCGGTAGGGCTGTCGCATTCAGATCAATCCTCGAAGGACGCGTAGCTTGCCATGCTTGCCCCGACAGATGAATATCGCAGCTCGATATTCCTCTGCGCAGCGCGTGAAGCCCCAAGTCTGGAACCTCTTATGCCCGTCACCTTTGACCCCGATCACCTGCGCGACAGCTTGCGGCCCCTGGTGGATGCACAGCCGCTCAGCGCCGAGGCGCGGGTCTACCAGCGTTTCTATGGGCTGGACCTGCGCGCGCGCCAGGTGCCGGCGGTGAGCCGCCTTGGCCGGTTCGAGGTCGATGGGTTCGCGGTGGTCGCCCAGGTGTGGTGGCCGCCGGTGCCGGTGGCGACGATGTTCATGTTCCACGGGTTCTACGACCATATGGGGCTGTACCGCCACGTCGTCGACTGGGCGCTGGACCAGGGTTTCGTGGTGATCGCCTGCGACCTGCCGGGCCATGGCTTGTCCAGCGGCGCGCGGGCCAGTATCGATGATTTTGCGGTGTACCAAGACGTGGTGCAGGCGCTGTTCGCCCAGGCCGAAGCGCTGCACCTGCCCCGGCCCTGGCATCTGTTCGGGCAAAGCACCGGCGGCGCGGTGGTGGTGGATCACTTGCTCAACCATGGCGCCGACAGCCCGGCCCAGGGTAAGACTTTTCTGCTTTCACCCTTGGTGCGTCCGCGTGGGTGGGGCTGGTCGCAGGTCAGCTATTACCTGCTGCGGCCGTTCGTCAAAGGCATCGCCCGACGGTTCAGCGAAAACACCAATGACCCGGCCTTCAAGCCGTTCCTCGAAGCCGACCCCTTGCAGCCGCGCCAATTGCCGACCGCCTGGGTCGGGGCACTGGCGCGCTGGATCAGGCAAATCGAAGCCGCACCGCGCAGCCCGCGGCGGCCGCTGATTGTGCAGGGCGAAGAGGATATGACGGTGGATTGGCAGCACAACCTGCAGGTGCTGCGGGGCAAGTTCGATCAGCCGGAGGTGTTGATGCTCAAGCGCGGCCGGCATCACTTGGCCAATGAGATCCCGGAGATCCGCAATGAGTACTTCAAGTACCTCACCGACCACCTGAAATAACACAGTACAAATGTGGGAGGGGGCTTGCCCCCGATAGCAGGGTGTCAGTCAGCACATCTGATACTGACCCACCGCTATCGGGGGCAAGCCCCCTCCCACATTTTTTACTGCGCCAGGCTTGAGGTGCTTTGACCGACCGCCAAGCCTGCGCGGACCGCTGCCAACGCCGCCTGGTAATACGCCTTCCCCTGCGGCGACTCGGCAAACGTAGCGAATTCTTCCAGTTCCGGGTCGGACAAATCCCGATAGACGTACAGCAACGTGTTGTTCAGGTCATTGCCGATCTGTTGCATCAGCCGTTCGCGTTGTCCATCCAGCATGCCCTGGGCCTGGCCGCCGCCCAACAGGCCGGGGATCATCTGGCTCAAGCTGTCGGCCGCCACGCCGGCGATCGCCAGGCTGACTTCGGCGCCGGCTTCGCGGGCAGGCAGGGCCTGGGCCAGGTGGCCGATGATCAGGCTGCGGGTGGCGTCGGCTTCGATGTGCGGCAGGCCTTGGGCATTTTTTGCCAGCTGGTCGCGGCGGGTGGCCAGCAGTTCGGCGGCGACAATCTTGCGCCCCAGCGGCGACTGGAAAAACGCCAGGGCCGGTGCCGGGTCCGCCAGGTGCTTGCGCAGCTGGGCTTCGGCGCGCCGGTCCACGGCCTGGGCGGCGAAGCGCTTGTTGCTGTTGTCGACCAGCGCCTGGTACACCGCCGGCGGCAGGCTGTTGCGGTAGCGTTGCTGGGCGGCACTGAGGGCGTCATTGAAATGCGCGCGTTGTTCGGCCCAGCCGGCGACCTTGTACAACTGGTCATGGCCGTCTGCCCAAGCGGGCAAAACGCAGAACATCAGCAAGGAAAAAAACAAACGACGCATATGGACTCCTGTCAGTCGGCCACTATTGTCCGTGTCGGGCGTAGGATTTGTCGAGAAGTCCTATCAGTCACCTGGCTAAAGTGCGTTCAGACGCTCAGCGGCTCTGTCGGATTCACAGGCGTATGGATACTATGCGCGCCATGCAAATATCCCACGATCACCCATTGCTGCAACGCATTGTCGACGACCTGGCCGAAAAGGGCTGGTCGCAGCAAAACAGCTTCCTGCCCCAGGCTCTGACCCTGGAACTGGCGGCTGAGTGCCGTAAACGTGCGGCTGAAGGTGAGCTGGCCCCGGCGGCGGTCGGGCGCGGGCCGGCCCAGGAGATTCGCGAGGGTATTCGTGGCGACCATATCCAGTGGCTGGAGGAGGGCGACGCCGTCGTCTGCGACCGCTATATGACGGTGATGGACAGCCTGCGCCTGGCGATAAACCGCAGCTTGTTCCTCGGCCTGGAAGATTTTGAAAGCCACTTCGCGATGTACCCGCCGGGGGCGTTTTACCTCAGGCACCTGGACCGGTTTCGCGACGACGACCGGCGCACGGTCTCGGCGGTGATCTACTTGAACGACGAGTGGCTGCCGGAACACGGCGGCCAGTTGCGCATGTACCTCAAGGACGGCGTCGAACTCGACGTAGTGCCCAGCGGAGGTTGCCTGGTGGTGTTCCTGTCCGGCGAAGTACCCCACGAAGTGCTGCCCGCTACCCGCGAGCGCCTGTCGCTGACCGGCTGGTTTCGCCGGCGCGGTAACGAGCCGTTTTAAGCATGGAAAAAATTCTCGTCAGCCGCTGTCTGCTCGGGCACAAAGTGCGCTACGACGGCGGCGCCAGCGGGCCGTTCGATCAACTGGCGGCATGGCAGGCCGAAGGCCGCGTGGTTGCGATCTGCCCGGAAGTGGCGGGCGGTTTGCCCACGCCCAGGCCTTCCGCCGAGATTCCGGGCGGGCAGGGTATCGACGTGTGGGAGGGCCGCGCCCAGGTGCTGACCGCCGCGGGCGAGGACTTCAGCGCCGCCTTCCTCGACGGCGCCCGCCAGGCGTTGGCGCTGGTGCAGCGCCACAATATCCGTATCGCCGTGCTCAAGGCCAATAGCCCGTCCTGTGGCAATGTGCTGACCTATGACGGCACTTTCAGCGGTGTGAAGGTGAGCGGCGAAGGCGTCACGGCGGCGCTGCTCAAGCGCCATGGGGTGTGGGTGTTCAGTGAGTTGGAGTTGCTTGAGGCGGCGCAAGCCTTGGCCCGTCTCCCAAGCCCTCCCTCATTTTGATTTACTGTGCTTTGACTTCCGCCGTGTCGCTTTCGAGCCACTTCTGCCCCAGCGCCTTCAACCGGCCATCGGCTTTCACCCGTTGCAGCGCATTGTCCAGGCTTGCCTTGAACGCCGGGTTGCCCTTCTGGAATGGAATGGCCAGCGCCGGCTTGTCGCGATAAGGCTCACTGAAATCGAACTGATCCTGCAACTCGGCAGTCATAGCGATATGGTTGATGGCCACGTCGTACTTGCCGGTTGCCACGCCGGGCAGCATGTCGCTGTCGTCGGTGGTGATGAACGAGGGGCGCACATCCATCTCTTTGGCCAGTTGTTCACCGAGTTCCACTTCAAAACCGGTGAGTTTCTCGCCGTCCTTGAAGTTGAAGGGCGGGGTATTGGCCTCGAGGGCGATGCGCAGTTCACCGCGGTCAAACACATCATCAATCAATTCGGCGTGAGCCAAGGGGCTCATCAGAGGAAGCAGCAGTAACAGGCCAGGCGAAAAGCGCATGGTCACTCCTAAATAATTCGAATGTGCGAGGCGCGGTTCAGCATCGCTTTGTTATGGTGTTGAGTGCCTTGGACAGCAATTAGTCGCTAAGTTGTCATAACCCTACAAATTTCATAGAAAAGTGGAGAAGCGAATGAAAGCCCTTTTGTCTCGTGTAACGATTGCCGGCGTACTATTGGGTGCTTCGATGTTGGTGACCGCCGCAGACGGCATCCCTCGCAGCGCGCCACCTGAAAATGCCAAAGTGTTTATCGTTTCGCCGAAAGACGGCGCCACCGTCGATAAAACCTTCACCGTCAAATTCGGCATGGAAGGTCTGAAACTGGCCCCGGCCACCGACCAGACCCCAGGCACCGGCCACCATCACCTGCTGGTCGACCAGAAGGAACTGCCGGACGCCAGCGTGCCGATCCCGGCCACCGACAGCGTGATCCACTTCGGCAAGGCCCAGACCGAAACCGAGCTGACCCTGACCCCTGGCAAGCACACCTTGCAACTGGTCGCCGGCGATAAACTGCACATGCAGTTCAACCCGACTGTAGCGTCGAAAGTGATCACGGTTAACGTCAAGTAAGATTTGTTCAGACAAAAAAATGGGAGACCCTTGCGGGCTAATGCCAGTCAGTTAAGCTGACTGGCATTTTTATTTCTGATCGGATACTTCGGTGATTTCAGCCGAATCGCCCGAGGATAAACGCGCTCCTCACGTCGATGCGGCAGCACGTAGTGCGGCGCTGAA
>NZ_VJWO01000065.1:0-31181 GCF_014889455.1 Pseudomonas sp. K8 | reverse complement strand
TGACCCTGCAGTTGTTGCAGTACCACGATTCACCCTTCAGGTTTTGCGATAGCTGAACAACAGATGATGTGAACGGCACACCGGCCTGGCGAAGATCCTGACATAAAAATCGGCTTCAGAAGCCGACGGGTTTTTAAGGATCGTCAGGCGCGACTCTCATCGTGGCGCTGGGGCATGCCCCAAACAGACGCCGGATAGATTTAAGCAAGCCAACCACACCACCCGTTAATCAGTATTGCAAAAATGGGGGTGACCATAGATTTTCATGGTGCCGAAAGCCTCTGCCAATATTCTTTTTTTTTGAGCATTCTTCCCGGCGATATTCGCACATAGCGCAAAACCTGCACATTCCTTTGTGCACGCCTCAATTCGCGGGGCGGCGCGCTCACGGCAGCCGTCTCAAGTGCCAATTCGGGCTAACGGCAAGCGGCGCGCCATAGGGATGATCGGCATACCTGAATCCTTGCACTGCGCGGATGCCCCGCGAGGCACTGGCCTCCTTCAAGGCTTGAGCGGTTCACACCGGTCCTCCATCACTTAGGCCTCAAACATGACTGAACATTTGAATCACTTCATCGCCGGCACTGGCGTCGAAGCCTCCGACGGCCGGCGCATTGCCCTGGTCAACCCCGTGACAGAACAGGTGTACGGCAGTTGCGCACGCGGCACGGCCGAAGACGTGGATCGCGCCGTAGCCGCCGCGCAGCGCCAACTCGAACATGGCGCCTGGCGCCAGCTCGATGGTGCCCAGCGCGGGCGGCTGCTGGTGAAACTGGCAGACCTGGTAGAGCGCGACACCGACATGCTGGCCGACCTGGACGCCGACGCCATCGGCCGTTCGCCGCTCGAACCGCGCCGGCTGGACGTCCCCAACGCGGTCGCCAACCTGCGTGCCGCCGCCGGCTGGGCCAACCAGTTGGAGGGGCGCACCATTCCCACTGGCGGCTACTTCGGCACCAAGACGCTCTCGTACACAGTCCGCGAGCCGGTGGGCGTAGTCGGTGCGATCGTGCCCTGGAACTCGCCGCTGATGATCACCGTCTGGAAACTCGCGGCGTTGCTCGCCGCCGGCTGCACCGTGGTCATCAAGCCTTCGGAAGAAACGCCGCAGTCCGCCCTGCACCTGGTCGCGCTGGCTCAGGAAGCGGGTTTCCCCGATGGCGTGATCAACGTGGTCACCGGCTACGGCGCCGAGGTGGGCCGTGCGCTGTGCGAACACCCGCACGTCGCCAAGATCAGCTTCACCGGCAGCCCCGAAGCGGGACGCGAGATCCAGCGCACCGCCGGTGTGCTGTTCAAGCACGTGGCCTTGGAACTGGGCGGCAAGAGCCCGCAGATCGTCTTCGACGACGCGCCCTTTGACGACGCGCTGCGCGGTTGTGCCCTCGGGTTGTTCGCCAACCAGGGCCAGGTCTGTGCCGCCGGCTCGCGCATTTTGGTGCAGCGCGGCATTGCGGAGCGTTTCGCCGCAGCGCTGGCCGAGGCGGCGCGAGCGGTCAAGGTCGGCGATCCGCGCGAACCCGGCATACAGATGGGCCCGGTGGCCAAGAAAGCGCAATTCGATCGCGTCAACCGCTACATCCAACTGGGCATCGAACAAGGCGCGTCTCTGCTGGCCGGTGGCGTTTCGACGCCTGAGCGCGGCTGGTTTGTCCGGCCGACGATCTTCGCCAACGCCAACAACGAGATGGCGATCGCCCGCGACGAAATCTTCGGCCCCGTCGGCACCGTGATCACGTTCGACAGCGAAGAAGAGGCTGTCGCACTGGCCAACGATTCCACCTACGGCCTGGCCGCCACGGTGTGGACCACCGACCTGGCGCGCGCGCATCGCGTGGCCGCGGCGGTGAAGGTCGGCGCCGTGGGTGTCAACTGCTGGAGCCCGCTGGATGCCAACCTGCCCTGGGGCGGCGTCAAGACCAGTGGCATCGGACGCGAGGGTGGTTTCGGCGGCGCGATGGCCTACACCGAGGAGAAGGTCGTCACCGTGCTGCTGCCCACCTGAAAAAAACCTGGGCCTGATCGCCCCGCCGCCGCTGAGGCCTTTGATACCCATGGAGAGACCACGATGAACCCGACTGACGAACAGAGCACCGATCGGTATCCGACGTCCCTGCGCATGTTGCACTGGCTGCGCGCCGCACTCGTCGCCGGCCTGCTCTGGGCCGGCTGGCATATGACCGGCATGCCTGACGAAGTGGCAAGCAAGTTCGAGCTCTATTACCCCTGGCACAAGTCCTTCGGGGTGCTGACGTTCCTGGTGGTGCTGGTTCAGATCGCCCTGCGGTTGCACAGCCCCAGGCTGCCACAGCCGCCGGGAACGCTGGCGAAGCATGAGCGGTTTCTGTCAAGACTTGCGCAACGCACCATGTATGCACTGCTCGTGATCGTGCCCTTGATGGGTTACTCGATGTCGAGCACCTACACGATGAGCGACGGGGTGTTCTTTTTCGGGATCAACCTGCCGGAGCTGCTGGCGAAAAATGACGACTGGTTCGTCGTCTTCCAGTGGCTGCACAAGGTACTTGCGTATACCTTGCTCGGGCTGATCCTGTTGCACATCGCCGGTGCGCTCAAGCACCGCTTCTACGACAAAGATCCTCGTAGCGACGTGCTGCGCCGCATGTTATGAATTGGCGCACGCCAACAACGCCGGCCAGCAGCGAACCCAACGCTGGAAGTTGACTGCCGACGCGTTACCTCTCAGGCTGACCACGCGCCGCCTCGCCCGCTCGGTGCGTGGTGGCTGACGTTCCCCGACCCACCGTTACACAGGTAGGTACTCATTTGAAGTGGAGCAGTAACGCGTGGAATTAAGACAACTGCGCTATTTCGTCAACATTGTCGAACACGGCAGCCTGGGCCGCGCAGCCCTTGAGCTGGACGTGGGCGTGTCGGCGCTGAGCCAGCAGATCGCCAAACTCGAAAGCGAACTCTCGACCCGCCTACTGAACCGCACGACCACCGGCGTCACACCGACCCCGGCCGGCATGGCGTTCCTGCACCATGCGCAGTTGTGCTTGAGGCAAGCCGAGAATGCGATCCTGGCGGCACACCGTGGGCGGATGAGCGGGTATGTCACCGTGGGCTTGCCGCCCACCACAGCCACGGTGCTTGCCCTGCCCTTGATCAATGCGATGCGCGCGCGGTATCCGGATATTCAGTTGCACCTGATCGAGATGCTGTCCGGGCATCTGGCCACGCAACTCAATGCCCGCCAGATCGATCTGGCCATTTTATTTCAACTTGAAGGGGGCAAGCGCTGGAGCGTGACGCCGCTGCTTGACGAGAAACTGTTTGTCATCTGCTCGCCACACTTGCCGGATGCCCCGCAAGGAAGCTCTGTGCAAATGGCGGACCTGGGGCAACTGCCACTGGTGATGCCGAGTGCGCAACACGGTTTGCGCTCAACGCTGATGGCGGCGTTCGAGCGGTCGGGGTTGACGCCCAACATCATCATGGAGGTGGATGGCCTGGCCGTGTTGATGAACGCTGTACGCGCCGGCCACGCGGCCACCATCCAGCCCGGCGCGGCGGTGGCGCTTAAAGGCGAGTCGGGGCTTTCGGTGGTGGAAATCGCCGATGCTCATGTCGGCCGGCGAAACCTGTTGGCGACACTGCCGGATGATGAGCTGGCGCCCGCGGCACTCGCGGCGCGGCTGGTCATCACCGATGTGGCGCGGCAGCTGGTGATCGATCATCAATGGCCGGGCGCCTCGTGGATCGAAAACATCACGCCCTGATCTCCAGCCGCCCTCGCCCGCGCTTCAGGGCCAGCGGCAACCCGCAAAGCCTTTACGAAAACTAAACACCCCAACCGCTAACGCGCCTTTCGACCCAACGCTCGCTGCCCTAAGGTCTCGCCACTCGCGAGGAGCCCTTCGTTCACGCCTCCTCGCGATCGAGGAGTGATGATGATCGACGTATTAGTCATTGGCGGCGGCAATGCCGCCTTGTGCGCGGCGTTAATGGCCCGAGAGGCCGGCGCCAGCGTGATGTTGCTTGAAGGCGCGCCCAAAGCCTGGCGCGGCGGCAACTCGCAACACACCCGCAACCTGCGCTGCATGCACGACGCGCCCCAGGATGTATTGGTCGAGGCCTACCCCGAAGAGGAGTATTGGCAGGATCTGCTGAAAGTCACCGGCGGGATGACCAACGAGAAGCTCGCTCGTCTGGTCATCCGCGCCTCATCGAACTGCCGTGACTGGATGCGCGCCCATGGCGTGCATTTTCAGCCGTCGTTATCCGGCGCGTTGCATGTCGCGCGCACCAACGCGTTTTTCATGGGCGGCGGCAAGGCGTTGGTCAACGCGTATTACCGCAGCGCCGAGCGGTTGGGCGTGAACATCCGCTACAACGCGCAAGTGACCGACATCGAATTGAACGGGGGAACATTTGTCGCGGCCCACCTGAGCGCGCGCGATGCCGAAGGGCAACGTCTGCCCGCCGAACGTATCCAGGCCAGGACGTGCGTGCTGGCGGCGGGCGGGTTCGAATCCAACCGCGAATGGCTGCGTGAAGCGTGGGGGCAAAACGAGCGCGGCGAGTGGCCTTCGGACAACTTTCTGATTCGCGGCACGCGCTTCAATACTGGCGTACTGCTGCGGCGCATGCAGCAACTGGGCGCCGATTTTATCGGCGACCCGACCCAGGCGCACATGGTGGCCATCGACGCCCGCGCACCGTTGTATGACGGCGGCATCTGCACGCGTATCGATTGTGTATCGCTGGGCGTGGTGGTCAATCGCGACGGCGAGCGCTTCTATGACGAGGGCGAGGATTTCTGGCCCAAGCGCTATGCGATCTGGGGGCGCCTGGTCGCGGGGCAGCCCGGTCAACAGGCCTATTCGATCATCGACCAACAAGCCATCGGTCGGTTCATGCCGCCGGTGTTTCCGGGCACCAAAGCCAACTCACTGGAAGACCTGGCGCGCCAGTTGAAGCTCCCGGTGGCGCCATTTGTCAGCACCATCCAGGCCTACAACGCGGCCTGCCGCGTCGGTACGTTCGACCACACCGCCCTGGACGATTGCCGCACCGAAGGTTTGACGCCCGCCAAAACCCATTGGGCCCGCCCATTGGTCAAGCCCCCCTTCTGCGCCTACCCGCTCAAGCCGGGCGTGACCTTCACCTATTTAGGCCTCGCCACCGACGCTACCGCCGCCGTTCGCTTCAACGGCCAGGCGAGCCCGAACCTGTTCGTCGCCGGAGAAATGATGGCTGGCAACGTATTGGGCAAGGGCTACACCGCCGGCATCGGCATGGCCATCGGCACCGCATTCGGTCGCATTGCCGGCGTGCAAGCCGCCGCCGCGGCCGGTTTCATCACCCGTTCATCCCAGGAGCCGCAACATGCAGCTGTTTGATCCCAAGGCGCCGGGCACGCTGATTCCCGTCCTCAACCTTGATGAAAGCGAAGTCCAGCGACAAATGACGGTCTGCAATGCCTGCCGTTATTGCGAGGGCTTCTGCGCGGTATTCCCGGCCATGACCCGGCGCCTGGAATTTTCTCAGGCGGACATCCATTACCTGGCGAACCTTTGCCATAACTGCGGTGCGTGCCTGCACGCCTGCCAGTACGCCGCACCGCATGAATTTGCGATCAATGTGCCCAAGGCCATGGCCAAAGTCCGCCTCGACACGTATGCCGAGTACGCCTGGCCGCAGGCGATGGGCACGTTATACCGGCGCAACGGGCTGACCCTGGCGCTGGCATCCGGCGCGGGGCTGGCGCTGTTCCTCTGCCTGACGTTGATGATGATGGGCAATCTGTTCACGGCAATGCCCGGGGGGAATTTCTACGGGATCTTCCCGCATAACACCCTGGCGCTGATGTTCGGCGCAGTGTTTGGTTTCGCGGTGCTTGCGTTGGCGATCGGCGTGCGGCGCTTTTGGCGCAATGTCTCGCCGGTCGAGGCCTCCCGCGAGCAAACAACATCGGCGGCCCTGGAAGCGAGCGCCAATGTGGCCACGCTCAAGTACCTGGATGGTGGCCACGGCGAGGGCTGCAATAACGCCGATGATCGATTCACCTTGTGGCGGCGGCGCTTCCATCACTTCACCTTCTACGGCTTCATGCTGTGCTTCGCCGCCACCGGCGTGGCCACGCTCTACCATTTCCTGCTGGGCTGGTCGGCGCCCTACCCCGTCTTGAGCGTGCCGGTGATGCTCGGCATCGTCGGCGGGTTCGGGTTGCTGGTCGGCCCGGCGGGGCTCTTGTGGTTAAACCTGCGGCGCAACGCCGAACACGGCGATGAACAGCAGAAACCCATGGATCGCGGCTTCATCGCGCTGCTGTTTCTCGTCAGCGCCAGCGGCCTGGCACTCCTGGCGTTTCGCGAAAGCATGGCCCTGGGCCTGTTGCTGGCGATCCATCTCGGCCTGGTCATGGCTTTTTTCCTGACCATGCCCTACAGCAAATTCGCCCACGGCATCTTCCGCAGCGCCGCGCTGCTCAAATACTCCATCGAAAAACGTCAACCCAACCCCATCAACGCCGCAAGCGACTGATCGTCAAGACCGTCATTCCAAAAACAAGATTGATCACCACGGTAGCCATAATGAAAACAACAACACAAAACACCCCGTCCAAGGGTTCAAAACTGGGCGCCATCCTGCGGGTCACCAGCGGCAACTTTCTCGAACAGTTCGACTTCTTTCTGTTCGGGTTCTACGCGACCTACATCTCCCAGACGTTCTTTCCTGCCACCAGCGAGTTCGCTTCGCTGATGATGACCTTCGCCGTATTCGGCTCCGGGTTCCTGATGCGTCCGCTGGGCGCTATCGTGCTGGGGGCGTACATCGACAAGGTGGGACGGCGCAAGGGCCTGATCGTAACGCTGTCGATCATGGCGGCCGGGACGGTATTGATTGCACTCGTGCCCGGCTACGCCAGCATCGGAGTGGCGGCACCGGTATTGGTGTTGATGGGACGACTGTTGCAGGGCTTCTCCGCCGGGGCGGAGATGGGGGGCGTTTCGGTGTACCTGGCTGAAATCGCCACGCCGGGCCGCTGCGGGTTCTACACCAGTTGGCAATCGGCCAGCCAACAAGTGGCGATCATTCTTGCGGCAGCGCTGGGTTACACGATCAACGCGTCCATGGCAGCCGCCGAGGTGGCTGCCTGGGGCTGGCGCATCCCGTTCTTTATCGGCTGCGTGATCATCCCGTTCATCTTCATCATTCGCCGTTCGTTGCAGGAAACCGAGGCGTTCAAAGCACGCAAGCATCACCCAACGGCCAATGAAGTGTTCCGCTCAATGCGCGACAACTGGCGCACGGTACTGGCTGGCGGTCTGTTGGCGTCGATGACCACCACCACGTTCTACCTGATCACCGTCTACACCCCGACTTTCGGCCGTTCGGTACTGAACCTGAGCACCACCGACAGCCTGGTGGTCACGCTCTTCGTCGGCCTGAGCAACTTCATTTGGTTGCCCATCGGCGGCACACTCTCCGACCGTATCGGCCGGCGCCCGTTATTGCTGGCGATCTCTTTGTTGTGCCTATGCACCGCTTACCCCGCCATGCATTGGCTGGCCGCCGCGGCCAGCTTCGAACGACTCCTCAGCGTGCTGCTGTACTTCTCGTTCTTCTTTGGCATTTACAACGGCGCAATGGTTGCCGCGCTGACTGAGGTGATGCCGCAGAACGTCAGGGTCGTCGGGTTCTCCCTGGCGTTCAGCTTGGCGACTGCAGTGTTTGGCGGCTTTACACCCGCCGTATCCACCCTTTTGGTGCAAGTAACCGGCGATAAGGCATCACCGGCCTACTGGCTGATGTTTGCGGCGTTGTGCGGGTTCACGGCGACGACGATCTTGTATCGCAAGCAAAACGCGGTGACGGTCAACGCCTGATAAGCGCGGTATCCCTGCAGGGCAGCCTCAGATTTTGAATTGCCCCAGCAAGCCTTGCAGGCGGCTGCCGATCGCATACAACTCATCGACGGTCTGGACGCCCTGCTGCGTCTGGTTGGCAACCGCGTCGATGGCGCGTGCGATCTGATGCACTCCGCGGTTGATCTCTTCAGCCACCGCGGTTTGCTCTTCCGCGGCACTTGCGATTTGCGCGTTCATTGCATTGATCGTGGCGATCAGTTCGACCGTGTTGCCCAGAAACTCACCCGCCTGGTCGGCCTCGGCGTTAGCGCCCTGGGCGGCTTCGGTGGATTGGTGCATGGCCGTGACCACCCCGCCGGTAGCGCTCTCCAGGCGCTCGACCATCGCTTGGATTTCCTGGGTACTGCGCTGAGTGCGACTGGCTAACGCCCTCACTTCATCGGCAACCACGGCAAACCCGCGCCCGGCCGCACCGGCACGCGCGGCTTCGATGGCCGCATTGAGGGCTAAAAGGTTGGTCTGTTCGGCAATCGAGCGAATGACGTCCAGCACGGTGACGATAGACGTCACGTCGTTTTGCAGATTTTTCATCGACAAGCCACTCTCATCCAGCTCGACCGTCAGTGCCTGAATGCGCGCAATACTGCCGTTGACGATCTGCCTGGCGTGACGGGACTGCCTGTCGGTCTCGACCGCTGCGTTTGCCGCATTGTGCGCGCTGGCCGAGACTTCCTGCGCCGCCGATGACATCTGGTTTATCGCCGCGGCGACTTGGTCGGTTTCCAGGCGCTGCCGATCCATGGCCCGGTCAATCTGCCGGCTCTGCTCGGCCACATGGCTGACAGACCCGGTCAACTGTTCGCTCATCGCGACGATCTGGCTGACCAGGCTGTGAATCTTTTCGATAAAGGCATTGAACGAACCGGCCAGTTGTCCCAGTTCGTCGCGACTCACAAGCGGCAGACGCCGTGTCAGATCCCCCTCGCCCGCGGCGATTTCATCGAGGTGAGCGCGGATCAAGGTCAAGGGCCGTAAGCTGCGCTTGACCAGCAGAAGCGCGAGTACCCCGATGATGCCGATCAGCGCGCCAGCGATAAGCGCAATGCTGAGCATCAAGTGGTGTATGCGCAGCTCGACATCGGCCCGCACGTTGGCGACCTGGGTTTCAATGCTGTCCAGATTGACCGCGGTGACGACAACCATGTCCCACTTGGGCAAATAGAAACTGTAAGCGAGCTTGGGCACCACCTTATCGGTGTTGACGACCCCACCCGAATAGGTAACGAAGTGCGTTTGGTTTTTGGCCGCTTCGACCATCTCGCGGTTCAGGTACTTCCCGTTGATGTCTTTGCGATCACTCATGTTGGTGCCGACGCCTTCGCTGCTGTCACCGCGAAACAGGCGCACGACCTGACTGTCATAGCCGATAAAATACCCGTCATCGCCATACTTCACGTTGGACAGTCGGCTGATTGCCAAGGCTCGGCCGGAAAGGTCCCCGGCAGCCGCCCGCTCATACAGTTCGGTGATGGACGTCTGAGCGATGCTCGCGTAATCCTTGAGTCGGGTGCGGCTTTCCTCGAGCAGCCGCTCACGGGTCTGTGCGACTTCCTGCTCGGCCTGGGCCTGCAACGTGCCGCGCGCGCTCAACCCTAAAACCAGCGCAAACAACAGCACCGGCAATAAGGTCAGCAACAGTATTTTGGTTTTGAACGACATTATTTGATTCCTTCACCCCGATCCTATGAAGCCGCCGATGCAAAAGCGGCCCGCGAATGTCGCGTGGCCGCGAGCAGTGGATCACCAGAGCGCGATGTCGTAGGTGAAGTAGATCCGATTACTGTCACGACCACGGGAGAAATCCGAGCGGTAGACGTAGTTGCGCAGCTTCACTCCCAGGCCTTTGAAGGTGCCTTGCTGCACCACGTAGGCCAGTTCGGCATCGCGTTCCCATTCCTTGACCGTGGTGTTGGACTTACCGTCGTTACCGCTCAGGTAGCGCGTGAAAAAGGTCAGGCCGGGGACACCCAGGGCGGCGAAGTTGAAGCCGTAGTTGAGCATCCAGGTCTTCTCGTCCTCTTCGATGAACTTACCGATACCGGCGTTGCTGAACGAATAGACGGTCGCGCCACTGATGTATGGCAACCCGGCATCCCCGCTGAGGGTCTGATACCCGCCACCGAAGGTATGCCCGGAAATGGCGTAGGACAGTTGCCCACTGAGCATGTTGTTATCGATCTTGCCGCCGTAGGCAGAGCCGCTATCGACACTGTTGAAGTAGCGCAAATCACTGGTCAGCACGCCGCCGCCCAAGGGTAGATCGTGCTGGATGCCGGCAAAATGCTGCCGGTAGAAGTTCTCCAGTTCGCCGTAGAAGTAACTCAGGCGAATGTTTTTCCCCAGCTTGTATTCTCCGCCGGCATAACTGAAGTCCCCGGATTCGGCGCCGCTATAGCCGTCGGGCACAATCGGCATGCTGTCGGTGGAGTCACGCAGCTTGAATCGATCGAGGTGGCCTCCGGTGAGGCTGAGGTTCTCGAT
Organism: Pseudomonas sp. K8; assembly: GCF_014889455.1. Lineage (NCBI taxonomy): Bacteria > Pseudomonadati > Pseudomonadota > Gammaproteobacteria > Pseudomonadales > Pseudomonadaceae > Pseudomonas > Pseudomonas sp. K8. The sequence continues at coordinate 20,802 of NZ_VJWO01000065.1, read as the reverse complement.
GTCGAGGCTGTTGATCTGTGCGCCTTGGTAGGTTTGCGGCATCAGACGCGCATCGTTGTAGATCAGTACCGGTGTCTTGGGCAGCAAGGTCCCGTATTTGAGCGTGGTCTTGGCCAGTCGGGCCTTGGCGGTCATGCCCAGGCTGGCGAACTCGTCGGCCGCCCGCCCGTCAGCGTGAACCGGCAACAAGCCTGTACCGCTGCGGCCACGTCCAGAGTCGAGCTTGACCCCGAGCAGGCCCAGGGCATCCACCCCAAACCCAACGGTGCCTGGAGTGAATCCCGACTGGTAATCCAGCAGGAATCCCTGGGCCCATTCGGTGCGTTCGCTCTTGGCGGTCCTGGCTGATCGGGCACTCAAGCCATGCTCGTCGCGAAAGTTTTCATTGAAATAGACGTTGCGCAATTGCAGCTTGAGCTTGCTGTCATCGATAAATCCTTCGGCGCTGGCACTGGCCAGCGGCAACAAACCAAGCAGTGAAAACAGCACCCGTTGGGTATGTACAGTGTTCATAGCAAACTACTCATTGTTGTTATTTGGCGTGCAGGAGATCGCGCGCCTCGCGGGTGAGGCGCGTCAGTGAAAAACAGGAGATTGGGTTGAATCAGGTGAAGAGACTGATCGCCCCGGTCAACAAAGCCAGCGCCGTGATGACCAATGAGGTGAGCACGGCCCACTTGACGGTGGCTTTCTGGAAATCGCCGATGTCGCGATCGACCATCCCGACCAACAACAGGGTCGAGGCGACCAACGGGCTCATCAGATGCACCGGTTGCCCCAGAATCGATGCGCGGGCGATCTCCAGCGGATCAATGCCGTAGGCCGCGGCGGCGTTGGCCAGGATAGGCACCACGCCGAAGTAGTAGGCATCGTTGGACAGGACGAACGTCAGCGGCATGCTGGTAACGGCCACGACCAGCGGGAACAGGTGCCCCCAGGACGGTGGAATCCAGTCAACCAGTGTCTGCGCGAGAGAATCGACCATCTTCGTGCCAGAGAAAATCCCGGCAAAGATGCCCGCGGCAAACACCAACAATACGACCGTCATGGCGTTGCCCGAATGGGCAAGGATGCGTTCCTTCTGAATGTCCAGTTGCGGATAGTTAATCATCAGCGCCAGGACGAACCCGATCAGGAACAGGATCGCGGAATGCATGATCCCCATCACCAGCGCGACCATCACCGCGATGACCAGCAGCAGGTTGACGTAGGCCAGTTTCGGGCGCTTGTGCGGCGTGTCCTCGAGTATTGCGTTGATGTAGCAGTTACCGCCGCCGCTCTCCAGTTGAATGTTACCGATGCGCTTGCGCTCGGCGCGGCCCAGCAGGAACGCGGTGAACACCACCCACATCGCGCCGCCGATCATGGTCGGCAGCAAGGGTACGAAGTAGGCCCCGGCATCCAGGCCCAGTGCCGCAATCGCGCGGGTCGCGGGCCCTCCCCAGGGGGTCATGCCGCTCATGATGCTCAGCGAAAGCATGGAAATGGTCGCCAGAATCATCGGGTTCATGCCGATGCGCTTATACAGCGGAAGCATGGCTGCGCAGGTGATCATGTAGGTGGTGGTGCCGTCACCGTCCAATGCCACCACCAGCGAAAGCAACGCGGTGCCGACAGCGATTTTCATCGGGTCGCCGTTGACGCGCTTGAGGATCTTGCGAATCAGCGGGTCAAACAGGCCGGCGTCGATCATCAAGCCGAAAAACAGGATCGCGAACAGCAGGAGCGCGGCCGACGGTGCGACCATTTTCAAGCCGTCGAGCATCATCTTGCCGGTAGTGCCGCCGAAACCGCCAATCACGGCAAACACTATCGGAACCAGCGTCAGGGCGACAATCGGCGACAGCCGTTTAGTCATTATCAGGAAGGTGAAAACCACCACCATGGCCAAGCCAAGCAATGCGAGCATAAGTCAGTTCTCTTGTTCTTATAAGTAACGGGGCCGATGCACAGGCGCACGACTCCGCGCCCGCCAGTTGTGCCTGGCGGGGAGTGTTTATTTGAGGTGTTTAAGGTGTCTCGGCGCAGCCGCGACCGGTCAGACGCGGTCCGTGACCGTCACACCATCCCAGTCCGGGTTCTGGGCCTGGGCCGAGATGGCAATGGGGGAAGGTTTGCCGTCCAGCGTGCGCATCAGTACTTCGCGATCGCAGGCATTTTCCGAGAGGGACATCACCACAGTCGCCACCGCATTGCTGGCCAGGCTGGTCAAGGCCCGGGCTTCCGACATGAAGCGGTCGATACCGATCAGCAGGGCAAGGCCGGCCAAGGGAATGTCGTGAATGACCGTCAACGTTGACGCCAGTGCGACAAAACCGGAGCCGGTGACACCAGCGGCGCCTTTCGAGGACAGCAGCATGATTGCCAGCATGGTCACGGTCTGGGTCAGGCTCAGGTCGATGTTGCAGGCCTGGGCAATGAACACCGCCGCCAGCGAGAGGTAGATCGCCGTACCGTCGAGGTTGAACGAGTAACCCGTGGGCAGCACCAGCCCGACCACGCCTTTGTTGCAACCCAGGGCCTGGAGTTTTTCCAACATCCGCGGCATTACCGGCTCGGTGGACGACGTGCCGAGGACCACCAGGAACTCTTCGCGCAAGTAGCGCAGCAACTTCCACAGACTGAAGCCATGCGCGCGGCAAATGCTCCCCAGCACCACAAACACGAAGAATGCGCAGGCGATGTACAGCGTCATGATCAGCTTGGCCAACGAGCCCAACGAGGTAATGCCGTACTGCCCGACCGTGAACGCCAAGGCACCAAAGGCACCGATCGGCGCAAAGCGCATCAGGTAGGAGAAGATCTTGAAGACCATGTGCGAAGCGGATTCCAGTACATCCAGTACCGGCTTGCCGCGCTCGCCAATGGCCGAAAGCGCAAACCCGCACAGCACCGCAATGAATAGAACCGGCAGCACCTCACCTTTATTGAAAGCACCGATGAACGTGTCGGGGATGATGTGCATGAAAAACTCGACCACGCCCAGCTTCGCCGCAGAATCGGTGTAGTGCGACAGCCCCTTGGTGCTCAACTGGGTAGGGTCGATGTTCATGCCCACACCGGGCTTGAACAGATAGACCGCCACTAGGCCGATGATCAGGCTGATCACGGTCAGGCCCAGGAACAGCAACATGGTCTTGCTCAACAAACGCCCGAGGGAGCGCTTGTCGCTCATGCCGGCGATTCCGGTGACGATGGTGCAGAACACCACGGGAGCGATCATCATCTTGATCAGCTTGATGAAGGCATCACCCAGCGGCTTCAAGGCTATGGCCTGTTGTGACCAGAAATGCCCGACCAGCACGCCCAACAGCACGGCGAAGAGAATCTGGACGTAGAGCGATTTTACAAACTTCATGGCATCACCCATTTTTAGAATTGTGCTGATGCAGAAACGACAATGACTAAAGGACGTTATCCGGCAAGTCGTTGGGAAGCCGCGGCGTAGACAAAACCGGAGAACAGCCTGCGCGATGTTCGCACTACCGAAGCGCGAATTGTCTCACCCTGAGCCCCGGTGTAGGACAGTACAACGTCTATTGCGCCACTGGGATGTTCAATTCGAACGTGTTTCAAGCGCGGCTCACTCACCCCGCCAAGCAATTGAGCAATCACGCTGCCTTCGCTGACGCACGCGGTGGCCAAGCCGATAGAGCCGGTAATCGCCAGTGCCCGGTGGCAGTTGTGCGGCATGAAATAGCGCACCTGAAGGGTGCCGCCCGCCTTGGCCGGCGACACCAGTACGGGCTTGGGGATCACTTTATCACTGACGTCGCCCAAACCCATGGCCAGGCCGGCTTGCAGCCGCAGAGACTCCAGGCGCCCCAGGAAGGCTTTGTCGGCATCCAGTTCAGCAGGGCTTTCATCCCCACGTTTACCCAATTGGCCAGCCTCGATGATCATCATCGGCATCGCCATGTCGATGCAGGTCATCGGGACACCGTCGATCAGGTCCTGAGTCTGTCCCGTCGGGAACAGCTTACCGGTTTTGCTGCCCGCGGCATCCAGGAAGGTCAACTGCACGGGAGCGGCAGTCCCCGGCACGCCATCAATGGCGGTGTCGCCTTCATAGCTGACGGTCCCCTCGGGAGTGTGTACGTCTGCGTTCACAAACGTCCCCGTGTTGAGGTTGCGAATACGCACACGCGTCAGGCCTTTAGACGCCTTGACCAGCCCCTGCTCGACCGCAAACGGGCCAACGGCGCAAAGCATATTGCCGCAATTGGGTGCGGTATCGACTCGACGCTGGGAAACCATCACCTGCACGAACAAATAGTCGACATCCGCGTCCGGGTGCAGCGATGGGCTGACGATGGCGACCTTGCTGGTTTGCGGGCTCCCACCGCCAATGCCGTCAATTTCCAGCTCATGGCCGGAGCCCATCAGGTTGAGCAGCAGCTCATCACGCTGTTCGATCGCATCAGGCAGGTCCCAGGCGAGAAATACTGGCCCCTTGGACGTACCGCCGCGCATAAGCACACAAGGAATTCGTTGCATGACCACTGACTCTTATTGATCAATCGGGTTGATTAATGCTCTTGAGGCAAGAGTCGCAGGCTTTGAAAAATGTTTCCAATGCAAATATCAGCCTGATTATTGCGTTTAGCGAATGACAAACTTAGGATGATTGAACGCCGCCGCCCTCTTCCATCGAGTTATAAAAAATGCAATATGAGCTAAATGACATACGATCGTTCGTGAAAATCGCCGAACTCGGGAGCTTCCACGAGGCTGCCGATGCATTGCACCTGTCCCAGCCGGCGCTGAGCCGGAGGATGAAAAAACTGGAGGAAGGCTTGGGAACCGCCCTTCTCGATCGCACCACCAGAAGGGTGAGTCTCACGAGCGTTGGTCGGGACTTTCTACCCAAGGCACGCCGCCTGCTGGACGACTTCGACGACTCGATACTCAACATCCGAGAGCTGGCAGAGCGACAGAGCGGACGGGTCACCCTTGCCTGCATCCCGACCGCAGCCTTCTACTTCCTGCCTTCGGTCATCCGCCTCTACAACGAGCGCTATCCGCAAATCCGTATCCGCCTGCTCGATCTCAGCGCCAACGAAGGCCTGGAGGCCGTGCTGCGCGGAGAAGCCGACTTCGGCATCAACATGATGAGCGGCCAGCACCCCGACATAGAGTTTGTGCCATTGGTCGACGAGCCTTTTGTATTGGCGTGTCGACGCGATCATGAACTGGCGGAACGTAGCGCGGTGACCTGGTCTGAACTCAGCAATTACCGCTTGATCGGGGTCGGACGCCTGAGCGGCAACCGGATGTTGCTCGATCATGCGTTATCGGGCTTGAGCTGGCGCCCGCAGTGGTTCTATGAGGTGCAACACCTTTCGACGTCGCTGGGCCTGGTGGAAGCCGGCCTCGGCGTCTCGGCCGTGCCGAGCCTGGCGATGCCTGCCGTGGATCATCCGACGTTGGTCAGCATCCCGTTGATAGAGCCCATTGTGAACCGTTCATTGGGACTGGTTTACCGCCGCGGAGCCTCGTTATCTCCAGCGGCAGAGAAATTTGTTTCGATTCTGCTTGAGCAATGGGAGAAGTGAATGGGTTCTGCTGGCGAGCGGTGTGTCATTTACCGCGAGCGCCAGCCAAGTTGTGGTGTTTTTCGGTGAACTTGTACCCTGCCCCGCCAGTCAGCTAACTGAACGCAACTCAACGGTGGGTAACGGATGCATCTCTCGCGGCAGCAACAAGTAGCCTTGGTGACCGGGGGCGGCAATGGTTGATTTCAAGCACGAGCCACAGAGCGCCATCGACGCCCACGGCATCATCGGCGACATGCGCAGCGCCGCCCTGGTGAACGACAAGGGCAGCATCGACTTTTTCTGCTGGCCGGAATTCGACAGCCCGTCGATCTTCTGCGCGCTGCTCGACACGCCCGACGCCGGCATTTTCCAGCTCACGCCAGACCTGCCCAACGCCCGCCGCGAACAGATCTACCTGCCCGACACCAACGTGCTGCAGACCCGCTGGCTCAGCGATGACGCCGTGGTGGAGATCACTGACCTGTTGACCATCGGTGAGGAAGACGACTTGCCCCTGTTGATTCGCCGCGTGCGTGCGGTCAGCGGCCAGGTGACGATCCACCTGCGCTGCGCCGTGCGTCATGACTATGCGCGCGCGCCCACCCATGCCAGCCTCGACAACGGCACGGTGTGTTTCGCCGCCCACGGCCAGCCCGGTCTGCGCTTGTCGAGCAGCCACGCACTGCAGGTCGAAGACAACGCCGCAGTGGCCAGCTTCGTCCTGGCCCAGGAAGAAGGCGCCGAATTCGTCCTCGGCGGGCAGGACGACCCGCGCGTCGACAGCAGCTGCACCGACCTGGCGTTGACGCACACCGTCGCGTTCTGGCGCGGCTGGATCGCGCAATCGAACTACCGCGGGCGCTGGCGCGAAATGGTCAACCGCTCGGCCCTGGCCCTGAAGCTTTTGACCTCGCGCAAACATGGCGCGATCATCGCCGCCGCCACCTTCAGCCTGCCCGAATCGCCCGGCGGCGAGCGCAACTGGGACTACCGTTACACCTGGATCCGTGACGCCTCGTTCACGGTCTACGCGTTCATGCGCCTGGGGTTTGTCGACGAAGCCAATCACTACATGCGTTGGCTCAGAGGGCGGGTCAGCGACTGCAGCGACCAGCCCGTCAAGATCAACATCCTGTATGGCATCGACGGCCGCCAGCAACTGCCCGAAACTCAGCTGACGCACTTGCGCGGGCATGGCGGCGCGACGCCGGTGCGTATCGGCAATGAGGCGTTCGACCAGGTCCAACTGGACATCTACGGCGAGTTGATGGACGCGATTTATCTGGTCAACAAATACGGCGAAGCCATTTCCCACGACGGCTGGAAACACACGGTCGAACTCGCGGATCAGGTCTGTGATATCTGGAACCGCAAAGACGTGGGTATCTGGGAAATGCGTGGCGAGCAGCACCACTTCCTGCACTCGCGGCTGATGTGCTGGGTGGCGCTGGACCGTGCGATCCGCCTGGCGTCCAAACGCTCGCTGCCGGCGCCGTTCGCGCGCTGGGACCAGACGCGCCAGGCGATCTACGCGGATATCTGGGGCAATTTCTGGAACGAAGAACGCGGGCACTTTGTGCAGCATACCGGCAGCACCGCGCTGGACGGTTCGATGCTGCTCATGCCGCTGATGCGCTTCGTCGCCGCCACCGACCCGCGCTGGCTCTCGACGCTGGCAGCGATCCAGAAAAGCCTGGTGCGCGACGGTATGGTCTATCGCTATCGCAACGACGACAGCCGGATCGACGGCCTGCCAGGCACCGAAGGCGCGTTTGCCGCCTGCTCGTTCTGGTACGTCGAATGCCTGGCCCGCGCCGGGCAGGTCGAAAAGGCGCATCTGGAGTTTGAGCAGTTGCTGCGCTACGCCAACCCGCTGGGGTTGTACGCCGAAGAGTTCGACAACCAGGCGCGCCACCTGGGCAATACGCCGCAGGCGTTGAGCCATTTGGCACTGATCAGCGCGGCAACGTTTCTGGATCGCAAGTTGAGCGGCGCGAAGACGGTGTGGCAGCCTTGAACGCTACCCGTCGAGGGTCAGCGAGGCCGCGATGACGGTGGGTCGGGCGACCTGAATGCCGGACACTCTTGGCCCTCGACGCTCTCAGCCTTGTGGCGTTAATGGATCGGCGGTAGTGTCATCGGCAGTCATCGCCCAACCGATAGGAGCCCATCATGCCCATCGCCCCTGCGCTGTTTTATGTACGCACCTCAATGCTCGATGTGGCGTATGAAGCCCACGGCCCCGTCGACGGTGAACCGGTGATCCTGCTGCACGGTTTCCCCTACGACCCTCGCGGCTATGACGATATCGCCCCGGCCCTGGCCGAGCGCGGTTGTCGGGTGTGGGTGCCGTACCTGCGTGGTTATGGCCCGACGCGGTTTATCAACGCGCAGGTGATGTGCTCCGGGCAACAGGCCGCGTTGGCCAAGGACCTGCTGGAGTTCATGGATGCGCTGTGTATCCCGCGGGCCACCCTGGCGGGCTACGACTGGGGTGGGCGTGCCGCCTGTATTGTCGCGGCACTGTGGCCGGAGCGCGTGCGCGGGTTGGTGAGCGGGGACGGCTACAACATCCAGGACATTGCCAAGTCGCTCGAGCCCAGGCCGCCAGAGACGGAGCATCGGTTGTGGTACCAGTACTATTTCCACACCCAGCGTGGCGTGGATGGGTTGACCGCCAATCGCCGGGCGTTTTGCCAATTGCTGTGGTCACTGTGGTCGCCCTCCTGGGCGGCAGGCCCCAGCCTCTATGGCCAGAGTGCGCCATCGTTCGATAACCCGGACTTTGTCGACGTGGTGATTCATTCCTACCGTCACCGCTTCATGTATGCACCGGGCGATCCCGCACTGGCGCCCATCGAACAGGCGCTGGCGCTGCAACCGCCGATCGCGGTGCCGACGATTTCGCTGTGCGGCGCCGATGATGGCGTGGGCCCGCCGCCGCTGGAGGATAACGACGCGCAGCACTTCAGCGGCTTCTATCGGCGGCAGGTGTTGCCCGGCGTCGGCCACAATATCCCTCAGGAAGCGCCGCAAGCGACCCTTGAGGCACTTCTGGAATTGCTCGCCTAGGCCGCTGGCGAAAAGCGCTCGCGATAAGCCTGCGGCGTGACTGACAAGACCCGCAGGAAGCTGCGCCGCAAGGTCTCTTCACAACCGAACCCGCACTGCACGGCGATGCGTTTGATCGATGTGCTGCTGTCCGCCAGTTGCCGGCGGGCGGTTTCGACGCGGATCAGTTCGACCGCGCGCGCGGGGGTCTGGCCGGTTTCGGCGCGGTAGTGACGCACGAAGCTGCGCTCGCTCATGCCGGCCTGGGCGGCCAGGGTGGCGAGGGTCAGGTCGAGGGTCAGGTGCTCCGCGATCCACGCGTGCAACTCGGCAAAGCGGCTGTCACCTTTTTGCAATGACAAGGTCACGCTGAACTGCGATTGGCCACCGGGGCGTTTGAGGAAGACCACCAGGTGCCGCGCGACTTCCAGGGCCACGGCGCGGCCCAGGTCTTGTTCCACCAAGGCCAGGCACAGGTCGATCCCGGCGGTTACACCGGCCGACGTCCACACGGTGCCCTGCTGGATGAAAATCGGGTTGGCCTCCACCGTCAGCGCCGGGAACTTGCGCGCCAGCTCTTCACAGCGTGTCCAGTGCGTCGCCACGCGACAGCCGTCGAGCAAGCCACTGGCCGCCAGCAGAAAAGCCCCGGTACACACCGAGGCCATGCGCCGGGTGTGCCGGGCTTTTTCGCGCACCCAGTCCACCAGCGCCAGGTCTTCGGCGGCGCCATAGACACCCCAGCCGCCGGCGATGAGCAGGGTGTCGCAAGGCGTGTCGACGGCGGGCAACGGCTCGGCCACCAGCGCCAGGCCGGCGGAGGTCATCACCGGCGCCGCCTGGGCGGCGATCACCGAAACCGCGTAGGGCAACGGCGCACCGCGCTGGCGCGCAAGGTCGTTGGCCGAGGCGAACACCTGCAAGGGCCCGGTCACGTCGAGCACTTGGGCATTATCAAAAGCGAGTACATGAATGATGCGCGGCATGTTTGGCGTGATTCGTGGGTTCAATGGCGTATTCGCCAAAGCCTAGGCCTCTAGAGTGAAACCGTCCACCCCTTATCGGAGCTTCATTCATGACCGGGCAGATCGGTTTTCTGTTGTTCCCCGGCATCCAGCAACTGGACCTCACCGGCCCCTATGACGTCTTGGGCTCGCTACCGGATGTGAAGTTGCACCTGGTGTGGAAAGACCTTTCGCCGGTTACCTCCAGCACCGGGCTGGTGTTCACGCCGACCATGACCTACGCCGATTGCCCACACCTGGATGTGCTCTGCGTCCCTGGCGGCAGCGGCGTCGGCCCGTTGATGGAAGACCCGCAGACCCTCGACTTCCTCAGGGCCCAGGCGCTCACCGCGCGTTATGTCACCTCGGTATGCACCGGTTCGCTGGTGCTCGGTGCGGCCGGTTTGCTGCGCGGGCGCAAGGCCACCACCCATTGGGCCTACCACGACCTGCTCGCCCCGCTCGGCGCCATTCCGGTTCAGGCGCGCGTGGTGCGGGACGGCAACCTGCTCACCGGCGGCGGGATCACTGCGGGGATCGACTTCGCCCTGACCCTGGCCGCTGAGCTGTACGACGAAGCGACAGCGCAATTGGTGCAGTTGCAGATCGAATACGCCCCGGCGCCACCGTTCAATGCCGGCCGGCCGGATACCGCGCCGAAGGCCGTGCTGGAAGAGGCCAACAAACGCACGGCCGAGTCGCGCAAGGTCCGCGCAGAAATCACTGCGCGGGCGGCAGCGCGCCTGGGTTGATACGCGTCGCAGTTGCCGCTGCGCGGCGGGTCGCCGATGATACGGGGCAGCGCGATTGCGACGAAGCTCGATTCCGAAGCGCGGGCTGCCCTTTCCCCCCCAAGAAGTTTATTGATGAATACCCACGACGGATTAATTCCCTGCATCATTTCCGGCGGTTCGGGTACCCGACTGTGGCCAGTCTCCCGGCAAAACATGCCCAAGCCGTTCATGCGTATGCGCGATGGCCAGAGCCTGCTGCAGAAAACCTTCCTGCGCGCCAGCCGCCTGCCCGGGGTGGAAAACGTGCTGACGGTCACCAACCGTGACCTGCTGTTTCGCACGCTGGATGACTACCGCCTGGTGAACACAGCCCGCCTGCCCCTGGACTTGTTGCTGGAGCCCTTCGGCCGCAACACGGCAGCGGCGATGGCGGTGGCGGCGCTGCATGTGCTGGAGCACTTCGGCGACGACGCACCGTTGCTGGTTATGCCCGCCGACCACTTGATCCTCAATGAAAGCGCGTTCGCCGCGGCCGTGAGCCAGGCCCGCGAGCTGGCCGCAGCCGGCTACCTGGTGACCTTCGGTATTGAGCCTGATCGCCCGGAAACCGGCTTCGGCTACATCGAACAAGGCGCCGCGTTGAGTGCGGGAAACCGGGTCAAACGCTTTGTCGAAAAACCCGACCTGGCCACCGCGCAAGGCTACCTCGACGGCGGCCAGCACCTGTGGAACGCCGGCATATTCTGCTTCAAGGCCAGCACCCTGGTGAACGAGCTGACCACCCACGCCCCGCAGGTGCTGGCGGCCGCCAAGGCCGCGCTGGCGCACAGCCAGAGCCTGCAGAATACAACCTCGCGCCAGCGCGAACTGGATGCCGATGGCTTCGGCGGCGCGCCGGACCTGTCCATCGACGTGGCGTTGATGGAGAAGTCCACGCAGGTGGCCGTGGTGCCCTGCGATATCGGCTGGAGCGATATCGGCTCCTGGGAAATCCTGCGCCAGCTCACCCCCAGCGATGCCCAGGGCAATCAGGTCAATGGCGAAGCGATTCTGCATGACGTCCACAACTGCTACATCGACTCGCCCAGGCGGGTATTGGGCGTGGTGGGCGTGCGCGACCTGATCATCGTCGACACCGCCGACGCCCTGCTGATCGCCGATGCCCACCGCAGCCAGGATGTGCGCCACATCGTGGCCGAGCTCAAGCGCCAGAACCATCCGGCGTACAACCTGCACCGCACGGTGACGCGGCCATGGGGCACCTACACGGTGCTGGAGGAAAGTGCGCGCTTCAAGATCAAGCGCATTGTGGTCAAGCCGCTGGCGTCACTGTCGTTGCAGATGCATCACCACCGCAGCGAACACTGGGTGGTGGTCAGCGGTACCGCGCAGATCACCAATGGCGAGCGGGAATTGCTGATCAACGCCAACGAGTCCACCTACATTCCGGCCGGGCACAAACACCGCCTGACCAACCCCGGCAGCATCGAGCTGGTGATGATCGAGGTGCAGAGCGGCGAGTACCTGGGCGAAGACGACATTGTGCGCTTCGACGATATCTATGGGCGCGCGCCCGCCGAAGGATAAGCCTCAGTCATCCAATGGCTGAGGGGCCGGTTTGCTGCCGGGCTTCGCCGGTTTGGCGGGCTTGGCGTTCTTGCCTGGCGCGGGGGCGACAGGTTCGGGTTCCGCGGCGGCGGCGGCCTCTTTCTCGGCCATCGGCATCTGGTCGATGGCGCTGAAAAACTCGCTCACGTTGAGGGTATCCGGCGGCACGGTCTTCTCGACTTTCTTCTCGCCGTCCTTGCCGACCAGGATCACTTTGGTGCCGCTGCCGGCGCCTAATTTGAGGGCGCGGATCAGCGCGTTGGTTTCAGGCGGGGCAAGCTTCTTGTTGTCCTTGGGGTCCTTGGCGAACTTCTCCCCTTCGGCACCGATGCTGCCGAACTTCACGGTGTACAACACCATGCCGCGCTCTTCAAAGGACTGCTTGGTGGCAGGCTCGTCCAGCTGTTTCTTGAGCTTGGCCAATGTGTCATTACCGGAATCAAGCTCCACCACCACCAGCGGCCGGGCCTTGCCCAAATCCTGCTTGAGCGGGTTGATATCATCAGCAGCCAACAACGGCCCCGTAAAAGCCATCAAGGTAGCCAGGGTCAGCGACCGGATGAGCATGCGTACCTCCTTTGAATTCCATGCAGGGTTCTTGAGTTTCATGTCTGCGACAGCCAAATTCAAGGATGATTCCTACACCGCCTTGAGAAAGCGTAGGTCAGGACGCCGGCTACGCAAGGGGTGACGAGTGCTAGCAGTCATTGTTTCCTTTGATTGCGCAGGCCCAGGCCGCAAGTTTTTCGCTGGCTTGCAGTGCGATCTGCTCGTCAGGCTTGCCTCGATAGTGCCGGTCCACCGCATCACCGGCGATCAACCCGGCAATCAGCGGCGCACCCACGGCATCGGTCAAATCCAGCCACTCCCCCCAATTGGCGGGGTGATCGTACCAACGCAGATAACCATCGCGGGAAACCGGCCACCAGCGCTGGTCGAATTGCAGCACGACCTTTTCCAGGCGGCCCATGGTGAAAAACGCCAGGGCCTCTCGGTAAGCCGTCGGCAAGTCTGGCGTAAAGTGCAAGTGTTTGAGTACCGGTATCGGCACCGTGCAGATGCAGGCATCTGCATTGAGGGCATCGACCCACACGCCGTGCTCGTCCCAGGCGACGTGCTGCACGGGGTGATTGAGGTGGATATTCAGGCCGCTGGCGGCGTCCTCCAGTAATTGCCGATAGCCTTGAGGCAGAAACTGGTCGCCGTGGCCAACGCCCTCCTCGTCGAGCGTATGCGTCGACAACTGGTCCAGGGGCAACCCGGCTTCGAGGATCAGGTTAGCGTCGATGGCATAGCGGGCAGCGCGGCGTTCGGGGGCATTGAGGGTCGCAAGGTATTGATCGATGCCCTGCGCCAAGGGTTGATGACGATCAATGGCCTGTTTCAAGCGTTCATACGCGCCATTGATGTCCGGTACGGGGCCATCCCACGCGGCAGCCAATGGTTGCGAGAAATCGGTAGGCCGTCGCTCCAGGCCCAACTGCTCGGCACGTCGGGCCAGCGGGTTGAGGGCATAGTGCTGCAACCAGGCGGCCCCCGCATCCACCGTATGGTCACCCAGGGCCACACTGTTCACGCGCCCGCCGATGCGGTTGCGCGCCTCGAGTACGCGCACCTCCAAACCCTGCGCCTGCAACGCACGTGCGGCACTCAGGCCGGCAAACCCGGCACCGATAACGATGACCTTGCGGGCGCGGGTGCCGGCCACCGCATTCGCAGCGCGGATGCCACTGTCCCAAGCGCTGTGGGTCATGGCGCAATGATCGTGGTTGAAGGCTTCCCCAGCGAGGAACAGACGATTATCAATCGGCGTCGAGAGCAGGCGCCGCAGGCTGACATCGCCTCCCGGCAACATTGCGCTGTAGGCACCTTGGCTATAGGGGTCGTCGCACCAGCGCGTGACGTGCCAGGCGATAGGACGCGGCACTGTCATTGCTGCGGCCAATGCCGAGCGAACACCGGCGCGACGAGCGGGTCGGCGTCCACCCGGGCCAGGGTCTGGGCGAACGCCGGCCGCGAGGCTTGCAATGCCTCTCGCGCCGCATCCCAGTGCGACACCGCCGCCGCCATGATGCCCAGGGCATTCGGCTGCTGGTCGGGGGCGAACAATTGGTCGGCAAACTGATCGGCGAACACCCTCCAGGCCTGGTGCAGGTAGTCGCGCGTGCCGCTGATCAATTGCGCTTGCGCCGCCTCATCGGCGTTGCCCAGCCAGCGTTGCGGGTAGTCGATGATGCCGATCGCCGAGTAGCAATTGGCGGCGATGTACACCAGGCCGCGGAGGATCTGGCCGCGGTTGCCGGCGAGTAGGTTGGCGGCCGGGAATTCCAGGCCCAGGTGGATCAGGATCGCCGCGCTTTCCGTCAGCACCTGGCCGTCCGGCGTCACCAACGTGGGGATCTGTTTGAGCGGGTTGATCCGTGCGAGCGCTGCACTGCCTTCGCCGTCCTGCCAGGAACTGGCGTCCACCCGATGCCACGGCACCGCGCAACGCGGCAGGGCAATTTCAATCATGCATGAGCCGGAGTCGTCGGTGCCGTAGAGCGTGTACATGGGGGTTCCTCCTGAATGTGAGGTAGCAGTTGCCGAGCACGCCAACAGCGTAGCCGCTTAGCCACGCGAGGCAAGTACTTCAGAACAGGCCCATTTGCCCGCCGACCAGGGTGCCGAAGTCGTCATTCACAAACGGCAGAATCGCATCGGCCACCGGCTGCAATTGCCGCGTGACGTAGTGGTCGTAGTCAATCGGGGCCTGGCGCACCTCCAGCGGCTCCGGGCCGTTGACGGTGATCACGTAGCTGATCCAACCGCCGCGCTGGTACTGACGCGGGCGGTTCATGCGGTCGTTGTAGTCGTCGGCCAGGCGCGCGGCACGCACGTGGGGCGGGACGTTGCGCTCGTAGTCGTCCAACCGGCGGCGCAGGCGCTTGCGGTAGATCAGCAACTCGTCGAATTCGCCGCTCAAGGTGCGCCGCACGTAGTCGCGCACGTAATCCTGATGGGGCTGGCGGTGGAAGATGCGCTGGTAGAGTTCCTGCTGGAATTGCCGGGCCAGGGGCGACCAGTCGCTGCGCACGGTTTCCAGGCCCTTGTAGACCATCTCTTCGCTGCCATCGCCGCGCACCACCAACCCGGCATAACGCTTCTTGCTGCCCTCCTCGGCGCCGCGAATGGTCGGCATGAGGAAGCGCGTGAAGTGGGTTTCGTATTGCAACTCCAGCGCGCTGTGCAGGCCGAATGCGTTGTGCAAATGCGCGCGCCACCAATCGTTGACGTGCCGTACCAGCGCCTGGCCGATGCGGCTGGCGTCCTCCTGGGAATGCGCGCTGCCGAGCCAGACGAAGGTCGAGTCGGTGTCGCCGTAGATCACTTCATACCCCTGGGCTTCGACCAGTTCGCGGGTCTGGCGCATGATCTGATGGCCGCGCAGGGTGATCGAGGACGCCAGGCGCGTATCGAAGAAGCGGCAACCGCTGGAGCCGAGCACGCCGTAGAAGGCGTTCATGATGATTTTCAGCGCTTGGGACAACGGTGCATTGTGTTCGCGCTTGGCCTCTTCGCGGCCTTCGGAGATGCGCGCGACGATGGCGGGCAGGCAGTGCCGGGTGCGGGAAAACCGTGCGCCGCGAAAGCCTTCCACCGACGCACTGTCATCGGGGTGCTTGAGGCCTTCGACCAGGCCTACGGGGTCGATCAGGAAGCTGCGGATGATCGACGGGTAGAGGCTTTTGTAGTCCAGCACCAACACCGATTCGTAGAGGCCGGGGCGTGAATCCATGACGAACCCGCCGGGGCTGGCCTGGGGCGGTTTGTCGCCCAGGTTCGGCGCGACGAAGCCCTGGCGGTGCATCAGCGGCATGTACAAGTGGGTGAATGCGGCCACGGAGCCACCGTTGCGGTCGGCTGGCAAGCCAGTGACGCTGGCGCGTTCGAGCAGGAACTTGAGCAGCTCGGTCTTGGCGAAAATCCGCGTGACCAGTTCGCAGTCCTTGAGGTTGTAACGCGCCAGGGCCGGCTTGTCCTCGGCGAACATGCGGTTGATCTCGTCCATGCGCTGGTACGGCGTGGAGATGTCCTTGCCTTCGCCGAGCAGGGTTTGCGCGACGTTTTCCAGGCTGAAGGATTCAAAACTCCAGGTGGCCGAGCGCAGCGCTTCGATACCGTCGATGATCAACCGCCCCGCCGCGGCCGCGAAGTAATGATTGCGGCTGCCGTGTTCGCGCCAGGTCATGGGCTCTTCGCCGCGGCCGAGCAGGAGCGGCACGTTGAGGCGCTGGGCATGTTCGTGGAGTACGCGCAGGTCGAACTGCACCACGTTCCAGCCGATGATCGCATCGGGGTCATGGGTGGCCAGCCATTGGTTGAGGCGTTCGAGCAATTGGCCGCGGGTGTCACAGTAGTCGAGCTTGAAGTCCACCGCGTCGCTCTTGTTCGGCGGGCCGAGCATGTATACCTGGCGCTCGCCGCAGCCTTCGAGGGCAATGGAATACAGATCGCCCTGAGCGGTGGTCTCGATGTCCAAGGACACCAGTTTGAGCGGCGGACGATAGTCGGGGGCGGGTTTCATCTGCGCTTCGAGCAACGCGCCGCTGGCGTCGGGCGTGCCGTCGAACCACACGGGGGCGGTGATGAAACGCTCCATCATGTAGCGCTCGGGCGGGCGCACGTCACCTTCGTAGACATCGACACCGGCGGCGCGCAGGCGCTTTTCCAGGTCCATCAGTTGCCGATGCTGGCGGGTGTAGAGGCCTAATACCTTGCGGTGATGGAAATCGCACAGCTCCAGCGGGCGCAATTCGATATCGCGTTCGTCCTTGAGCAGCCAATCCAGCGGCTTGCGATGGGCTTCGGGGATGAATATCACCGAGCTTTGCACGGGGAGGCGAATAAGCCGCGGCCCCTGGTCGGTGGCCAGCCAGAAGCTGACCTGCGTCCCCGCCGGGGTGTCGCGCCAATGCCGGGTCAGGACAAAACCCTGCTGTAAATCCACCGTGCCGCACCTCAGGAATCACGTTCAGGGCGTGATTCTACCCGGCATCCGGCCAAACGCGGCACGTTAACGCACACAGAGCGCAATCGCCTCAGGCGATGCCTTGGTGGAAGTGGCTCAGGTAGCTTTCGATATTGCGCATTTGCTCGTCCCAGCCGCGGGAATTCATTTTGAAGGCTTTCAGGCGGCGGGCTTCGGGCACTGCGTCGAAGCCGGATTCAACGACCCGCAGCAGAATGCCCGGGGCGCGGTCTTCAACGGTGAACTCCACCAGTGTCGGTGTTTCCTTGTCGTAGTCGAAGCCCTTTTCGACAGCGAAGGGGTGCCACGAGAAAGAAAACCGCGTCTGCGGCAGGATGCGTTCGATCCTGGCCTTCCAGATCACGTGTTCGTAACCTGGGTAAGTGATCGGCGCTTCGATCGTTTCCCCGGCGACAAAGGTCTTGCCCTTGAGGGCGATGCCAAACCAGCGGCCGAATTGCTCGGCATCGGTGAGTGCCTCCCACACTTTTTTGCGTGGAGCGTTCAGTAGGACTTTCCGTTCTATACGATCTGATACGTGCATACGTCACCTCCTCCATTGACAGTAGGCGACATCGACCAATGCGCAACCTTGGGTTCTGCGCGATGATGATGCCCCCATTGTTGTCCAGGCCCTTAGGTTATGACTGACCCGTTGAATGGAAGTTGCTTCTGTAAAGCCGTGCGCTACCAGGTGGACAGCCTGGACATGCCCATCAGCCACTGCCACTGCGACAGCTGTCGCAAGGTGCATGCGGCAGCGTTTGTGAGCACCGCTGGCGTGATGCGTGAGCACTTTCGCTGGACCCAGGGCGAAGAACTGTTGGCGGCCTTCGAATCCTCGCCAGGCAAATTCAGGCGCTTCTGCTCGCGCTGTGGCTCACACCTGATGGCCGAGCGCGGGCATCAGCCCCACGTAATTGTGCGGGTGGCGACGCTGGACGATGATCCGGGCATCAGGCCCACCGCGCATATCTGGACGGCCCACGATGTGCCGTGGCTGGCGCATGAGGGCGTGCAGCCGTGGGACGAATGGCAGCTGTGAGTCAGACGTGGGGGTCGCCGGGGGCTTTGCTCGGCGTCGCATATTGCGGCTTCAAGTGGCCTTCGTGGTCGAGCAGCCAGGCGTCCATGATCTGGCGCACCACCGGGCCTGCGACGCGGCCACCGGCCTCGCCGTTTTCGATCATCACCGAAATCACGATCTGGGGGTGCTCCGCTGGCGCAAACCCGACAAACAGCGCGTTGTCACGGTGGCGCTCCTGGGTTTTGTCGCGGTTGTAGCGCTCGCCCTGTTTGATCGCCACCACCTGCGCGGTACCACTCTTGCCGGCGATGCGGTATTGCGCGCCTTGCGCAGCCGCCCGGGCGATCCCGCGCGGGTCGTGCATCACCAGTTGCATCCCGTGGTTGACCTGCTCCCAGTCACGCGGGTTCTTGAGGACCACGTTGGGCATCGGGTGCTCGTCCACCGGTGCCACGCCGTTGATGGTCTTGGCCAGGTGCGGCCGATTCCACACGCCTTTGTTGGCAATCAACGCAGTGGCCTGGGCCAGTTGCAGCGGCGTGACTTGCATATAACCCTGGCCGATGCCGAGGATCACCGTTTCGCCCGGGAACCAGGGCTGACGCCGGGTCGCGCGCTTCCAGGCCTGGGACGGCATCAGGCCGGCCGACTCTTCGAACATGTCCAGGGAGACTTTCTGGCCGAGGCCGAACTCGGCCAGGTAGTCGTGCAGACGGTCGATGCCGAGCTTGTGGGCCAGGTCGTAAAAATAGGTGTCGTTGGAGCGCATGATGGCGGCGTCCATATCCACCCAACCGTCGCCGCTGTGGTTCCAGTTGCGGTATTTGTGGTCAAAGTCGGGCAATTGATAGTAACCGGGATCGAACACGCGGGTCTGGGCCGTCACTACCCCGCTGTCGAGACCCGCGATGGCCACTTCCGGCTTGATCGTCGAACCCGGCGCATAGAGACCGCGCAGGACGCGGTTGAACAGCGGCCGGTCGATGGAATCATGCAGGGCGGCGTATTCCTTGAAGCTGATGCCCGTGACGAACAGGTTGGGGTCGAAACTGGGTTTGCTGACCATCGCCAGTACTTCGCCAGTTTGCGGGTCGAGGGCTACCACGGAGCCACGACGATCGCCCAGCGCTTCTTCCGCCGCCTCCTGGAGTTTGACGTCGAGGCTCAGCACGATGTTTTTGCCGGGGATCGGATCGGTATGCTTGAGCACACGCAGTACGCGCCCCTGTGCATTGGTCTCGACTTCTTCATAGCCGACATGACCATGCAGTTCTGACTCGTAGAAGCGCTCGATGCCGGTCTTGCCGATGGACTGCGTGCCGCGGTATTCCACCGAGTCGAGGGCTTTGGATTCTTTTTCGTTGATGCGGCCAACGTAACCGATGGAGTGAGCGAAGTGCGCGCCCAGGGGGTAGTGGCGGACGAATTGCGGTTCGACGTCTACACCGGGCAGGCGGAATTCGTTGACGGCGAGTTCGGCGATCTGTTCTTCGGTCAGCTCATAAAACAACGTAACCGGAACAAAAGGATGCCGCGCCTGCTTCAGCGCCTTGTCGAATACGGCACGGTCTTCTGCCGGCAGGTGCAGCAGGCTGATGATCGCGTCCAGCTCGCCCTTGAGGTCGGTGGTGCGCTCGCGGGTGATCGTCAGGTTGTAGCTTGGACGGTTGTCGGCCAGCAGGACGCCATTGCGGTCATAGATCAAGCCGCGAGTCGGTGTGATGGGCAGTACGTGGACACGGTTGTTTTCAGAAATCGTCGAGTGATAGTCGAATTGCACAACCTGTAGGAAATACAGGCGGCCCACCAGGGCGCAGGTGATGCCGATCACCAACAAGGCGCAGGCGAGCAGGCGCTTGTTGACCAGGCGGTTTTCGTTTTCGTGGTCTTTGATCGGGATTGGTTGAGGCATTTCTACAGCATCTCGTTGAAAAAGGTCGACGCCGCGTCCTGCGGATAAAAGCTCAATCCTTGTGAAAATGTGCTGCACCATACCAAAAATGCAGAAACACTTTGCATCGATTTCCCCAACGGTACCTGGGAAGAGCCGTGTGGTGCCGTTGAGTCAGACGGCACCGAGCATCAGGGGATGAGGCTACTGTTACCAGATGGCAACGGTGGCCTCGAACAGCGGGGGGATTTCAGATCCACAGGTCGTTCATGGCGGTGCGGTCTCCCCCTTCATGGCCGGTGTTCAAGATGCCGCGTGGTTCGATCATCATCAATTTGGCTTCGCCTTCGGCAGCGGTCCGATGTTCTATTCCGCGTGGAACGACATACAGCTCACCCGGAGCCACATACACGGGACCGTCCGGAAGGTCGATGCGCAGTGTCCCTTCAAGCACGAAAAACGCCTCATCGGTTTCTGGATGTGAGTGCCAGATGAACTCGCCTTCGATGCGTACAACCTTGAACTGGTAGCCGTTCATCTCGGCGACGACTCTCGGGCTCCACTGTTCACTGATGAGCGAAGCCTTTTGCGCGAGATTGACAGGTTGTGCTGGGTGCTGCTGAGTCATGACAGATTCTCTGGTAGGTGAGAGTTGTCAGACTATCGAAGGAAGGGTCGAGCGCTCTTGTACGATCTTGCAGTTTGAGGAGAGCGATACAAAAGCCTTTAGTAGACACTGCCAAGGAAGCACTGAAGACCACCGCAATGAGGCGCCCTTTCCGACCGCCCAAAACAAAACCCCTGTCTGCGCGAGCAAACAGGGGTTCTGGAATTTAATCTTGACGATGACCTACTCTCACATGGGGAAACCCCACACTACCATCGGCGATGCATCGTTTCACTGCTGAGTTCGGGATGGGATCAGGTGGTTCCAATGCT
>NZ_VJWO01000064.1:0-31637 GCF_014889455.1 Pseudomonas sp. K8 | reverse complement strand
AGATGATCCTGCAAGGGACCCAACTGGAGATCGAATACGCGCGCGACACCATGCCACGCGGTGTACTCGGCATGAACGCGGCGATGATGGAGGACTACCTCAAGTTCATCGCTAACCGTCGTCTGTCACAGATCGGCTTGAAGGAAGAGTATCCAGGGACGACTAACCCGTTCCCATGGATGAGCGAGATCATGGACTTGAAGAAAGAGAAGAATTTCTTTGAGACCCGTGTGATCGAATACCAGACTGGCGGTGCGTTGAGCTGGGATTGATTGAAAAAACGGCCCCTTCAGGGGCCGTGTTGTTTCACCTGTCGATGTTTTTTTATGCCCAATCAAACCATCAAGACCCCCTGCGTCGGCCTGTGCTCCACCGTTTACGGTGATCTGGTCTGCCGCGGGTGCAAGCGTTATCACCATGAAGTCATCCAGTGGAATGGCTACAACGCCGAGGAAAAACAGGCGGTGTGGCTGCGCCTTGAGCAACTGCTGGTGCAGGTGATGGCCTCCAAGCTGGACGTGTTCGACCCACAGCGCCTGCGCCAGCAACTGGAAAGCCGCAAGATTCGCTTTATGCCGCATCAGTCGCCGTATTGCTGGGCCTACCAGTTGATTGCCCGGGGTGCGCGGGTGATTACCAGGCTGGATGCATATGGCCTGGTGTTGCTGCCGGAGTTTCGCGAGCACAGCCTGGCGGATTTGCGCGATGGAATTGATCGCGAGTTTTTCCTGCTGTCCGAGGCGCATTACCAGCGGTATATCGCCCCCGTGTTCCTGAAAGAGGCCTTTGGGCCAGCCCTGATCGCCACGCTCTAAATGATGTGGGAGGGGGCTTGCTCCCGATAGCAGTGTGTCAGTCAGCTTACGGGGCACTGACCCGGCGCAATCGGGGGCAAGCCCCCTCCCACATTTAGGTCCAGGACGCTGCACGCTCCGCCTGGAGGCCATAGCGTTCAATTGCCTGCTGGCATACCTGCCGATCCAGACTGCCCTGCTCCGCCAATGCCGTTAGCGCCGCCAACACCAGGTGATGGCGATCGACCTCAAAAAAATCCCGCAACGCCGCCCGTGTATCGCTGCGCCCGAAACCGTCGGTGCCGAGTACGGTGTAGGGGGAATCCAGGTACGAAGCAATCATCTGCGGCACCGCCCGCACGTAGTCCGACACTGCAACCACCGGGGCGCCCTTGGGCAAGCAATCATTCACATGACTGACGCGCTGGATCGCCTGCGGATGCAAGCGATTCCAACGCTCCACCTCCCGCGCCTGCCGTGCCAGTTCGCTGAAGCTGGTCACGCTGTAGACCTCACTCGCCACCTGCCAATCGTCCGCCAATAGCTGCGCAGCCGCCTGGGCTTCACGCACCAGCGTACCCGAACCGAGCAGGCGCACCTGGGCGTCAGGCGCGCCCTGCAAGCGGTACATACCTTTGATGATCGCCGCTTCCACCCCCTCGGGCAGGCTCGGCTGCGGGTAGTTTTCGTTCATCAGGGTCACGTAGTAGAACTCGTCGACATCATGCTCCAGCATCTGGCGCATGCCGTGGTCGAGGATCACCGCAAACTCCCCGGCAAACGCCGGGTCGTAGGCACGGCAGTTGGGGACGCTGGCGGCGCTCAGGTGGCTGCTGCCGTCCTGATGCTGCAGGCCCTCGCCGCCGAGGGTGGTGCGGCCGGCAGTGGCGCCCAGCAGGAAGCCACGGGCGCGCTGGTCGGCGGCGGCCCAGATCAGGTCGCCCACGCGCTGAAAGCCGAACATCGAGTAATAGATGTAGAACGGCAACATGCGCAGGCCATGCACCGAATAGCTGGTGGCCGCCGCGACCCAGGAGCTGATGGCGCTGGCTTCGCTGATGCCCTCTTCGAGGATCTGCCCGTCGGTGGCTTCGCGGTAGCTGAGGATCGAGCCGATATCTTCCGGCTCGTAGCGTTGGCCGACGCTGGAATAGATGCCGATCTGCTTGAACAGGTTGGCCATGCCGAAGGTACGCGCCTCGTCGGCGACGATCGGCACGATGCGTGGCCCCAGGTGCTTGTCCTTGAGCAGGTTGGTGAGCATACGCACGAAGGCCATGGTGGTGGACATTTCCTTACCCGCGGCAGCCGTGGCGAAGCCGGCGTAACCGGCCAGAGGCGGCACACTGACCGGCGCGGCGGCCTGGCAGCGACTGGGCACATAGCCGCCCAGGGCGTTGCGCCGTTGATGCAGGTAGCGCAACTCCAGGCTGTCAGCGGCCGGTTTGAAGAAACTCAACGACTCGGTCTGCTCATCCGTCAGCGGCAACTGGAAACGATTGCGGAAGGCGATCAGCGCCTCGCGATCGAGTTTCTTCTGCTGGTGGGTGGTCATCTTGCCCTGCCCGGCTTCGCCCATGCCGAAGCCTTTTTTGGTCTGGGCCAGGATCACCGTGGGCTTGCCCTTGACCCGCCGCGCCGCGTGGTAGGCGGCGTGGATCTTGACCATGTCGTGGCCGCCGCGCTTGAGGCGGTCGATCTGTTCGTCGCTCATGCCCTCGACCAGCCTGGCCAGGGACGCGCTCTGGCCGAAGAAGTGCTCGCGGTTGTAGGCGCCGTCCTTGGCGGCGAAGGTCTGGAACTGCCCGTCCACGGTCTGCGACAGCGTATTGACCAGGGCGCCGTCGCTGTCCTTGGCGAGCAAGGCGTCCCAGTCCGAGCCCCACACCAGCTTGATCACGTTCCAGCCGGCGCCGCCGAACAACGCCTCCAGCTCATCGATGATCCGCCCATTGCCACGCACCGGGCCGTCGAGGCGTTGCAGGTTGCAGTTGACCACCCAGGTCAGGTTGTCCAGGCCTTCGCGGGCGGCCAGGGTCAGGGCCGACATGCTTTCCGGCTCGTCCATTTCGCCGTCGCCGAATACGCCCCAGACGTGGCGCTCGGTGGTGTCCTGCAAGCCGCGGTGCTGCAGGTAACGCATAAAGCGCGCCTGGAAAATCGAGCTGAGCGGGCCGATGCCCATGGAGCCGGTGGGAAACTGCCAGAAGTCCGGCATCAACCACGGGTGCGGGTAACTCGACAAACCGCGCGCGCCGACCTTGGCCCCGCCGATTTCCTGCCGGTAGTGCGCCAGGTCCTGCTCGCTCAGGCGCCCCTCCAGGAACGCCCGCGCATAAATGCCCGGCGCGGAATGCGGCTGGTAGAACACCAGGTCGCCGCCAAAGCCGTCGTGGCGGGCACGGAAAAAGTGATTGAAGCCCACTTCGAACAAATCCGCCGCGCTGGCGTAGCTGGCGATATGACCGCCGAGTTCGCCATACGCCTGGTTGGCGCGCACCACCATGGCCAGGGCGTTCCAGCGCACCAGCGAGGCCAGGCGTTCTTCGGTGGCCAGGTCGCCGGGAAACGCCGGCTGCTGCTCGACGCTGATGCTATTGATATACGGGGTGCCGTGACGGGGTTTCCAGTCGATGTGCGGGGCGCCACCTTCACGGGCCAGCACGTCGAGGATCTGCCGCGCCCGCGCCGGGCCGGCGTTGGCCACCAGCGAGGCCAGGGCGTCGCGCCACTCGTCCTGCTCGATTTGATCACCGGCGAGCTGATCCGTTGTGGTGTGATTCACTGCGCTCGCAAAACCGTTCATGGGCACCTCCAGGCTTTTTTTCCAGTTTATGTCGATGACTGAGGATTTTTTGCCTGATGTCAGGCGTACCAAAGCGTATTTTGAGCATGAATCGCTGCCAATCAGACGTTTCCCAGCACGTTGTGCTCCAACCCCCCGAAACCTCGCCATTGTGTTTAAAATGCCGCCCGCTCAACGAACGACGCTCAACGATGAACCCCGACGCCCTCGCCACACTGCACGCCCACCTGCTGACCGCCCTGGCCACGCCACCGACCGAAACCCGGCGCCTGTTCCACGGGCGCGGCCGTTGCTGGCCGGGCCTGGAGCAACTGACCGTGGACTGGCTGCAGGACGTGGTGCTGGTCGCGCTGTTCAAGGAGCCGGAGGCGGCGCACCTGGACGCGCTGAAACAGCTGCTGGTTCAGTTCGAATGGGCGCAGTCCGGCGCCCACACGGTAGCCCTGCAGCACCGCTACCTGCCGCAAAGCACCACCGAATGGCTGGTGGGCGATGCGATCGATGAGCTGACGATTACCGAAGGCGGCCTGCGCTACCTGATCGACCTCGGTAAAAAACAGAACAGCGGGCTGTTTCTCGACATGCGCTATGGCCGCAACTGGGTGCGCGAACAGGCCAAGGGGCTGCGGGTACTCAACCTGTTTGCCTACACCTGCGGGTTTTCCGTGGCGGCCATCGAGGGCGGCGCCGAGCATGTGGTGAACCTGGACATGGCCCGCGGCGCCCTCAGCCGGGGTCGCGACAACCATCGCCTGAATGGGCATGACCTGAGCCGCGTTACCTTTCTTGGCCACGACTTGTTCAAGTCCTGGGCCAAGGTCATCCACAGCGGCCCCTATGACCTGGTGATCATCGACCCGCCGTCCTTCCAGAAAGGCAGTTTCCTGCTGACCAAGGATTACCAGCGCGTGCTGCGCCGCCTGCCGGATTTGCTCACGCCACAAGGCACGGTGCTGGCGTGCATGAATGACCCGGCGTTCGGCGAGGACTTCCTGATCGATGGCGTGACCCGCGAAGCACCGGGCCTGCGCTTTGTCGAACGGCTGGAAAACCCGCCGGAATTCCCGGATATCGATCGGCAAAGCGGCTTGAAAGCCTTGGTGTTCCGCCAAGGCTGATGCCGAAACGTCCGACGCTTGCTACGCTAAGCAATCACCGGGGTGGTGAACCTTATCCTCCCCTTCCCGGTCGATACCTGCATCCCCTGGCCAGACTCGACGCTGCCACAGCGTCGGCTGCCCCGTTTCACCCTTTGGAGAACCGCCCGTGATATCGACCCTGCATGTAGCCAGACTGAAAGCCTGGGGCGCCCACGGCTTCACTGCCACCGGAGTGGTGTTGGCCTTCCTGGCCACGCTGGCCTTGCTGGAGAACTCACCCAAGGCGTGCCTGCTGTGGCTGGGCCTGGCACTGGTGGTCGATGGCGTCGACGGTTCCCTGGCCCGCCGCGTGAATGTCAGCACGGTACTGCCCAGCTTTGACGGCTCGGTGCTGGACCTGGTGATTGATTACCTGACCTATGTGTTTATCCCAGCACTGTTTATCTACCGCTATATCGACCTGCCGGACTTTACCCACCTGTTCACGGTGTCGGTGATCCTGGTGTCGTCGCTGTTCTGCTTCTGCAACGTGAACATGAAAAGCAAGGACAACTACTTCGTCGGCTTCCCCGCCGCCTGGAACGTGGTGGCCCTCTGCGTGTATATCATCCAGCCCGACGCGTGGGTGACGTTGCTCACGGTGATTGGCCTGGCGCTGCTGACCGTGACGCCGATGAAGTTCCTGCACCCGTTCCGGGTCAAGCGGTTCATGCCGATCAACATCGCGGTGACCACGCTCTGGTTGCTGTGCAGCTTCTTGATGGTGGTGGATTACCCGAACACCAACCCGTGGACGTTTGGGTTGTGGTCGCTGATGTCGGCGTACTTCCTCGGGATCTGCATCTGGCGCACCGCGCTGGAGTGGCTGGGCACCCACAAATAGCCAGGCCGGCACCGTTTGAATGTGGGAGGAGGCTTGCGCCCTCCCACATTTGGATTTGCGTACACCGGGCAGGTAAGATGGCCGCCTTTCGCATAGCGCCCTGCCAACCATAAGCCCTGCCCATGCCCTTCGAACTCAGCGTAGACCTCACTACCCTCGCCATCCTGGCCGTCGTTGCGTTCATCGCCGGCTTCATCGACGCCATCGCCGGCGGTGGCGGCTTGCTCACCACCCCGGCCCTGCTCACCGCCGGCATGCCGCCCCATTTGGTACTGGGCACCAACAAACTCAGCTCCACCTTCGGCTCGGCCACCGCCAGTTTCACCTTTTACCGACGCAAGCTGTTTCACCCGCGCCAGTGGGTACATGCCATCGTCGGTACGTTTATCGGCGCCCTGGCCGGCGCCATCGTCGCCCACTACCTGCCCGCCGAAACCCTGAACAAGATGCTCCCGGTGATCGTCTTCGGTTGTGGCCTGTACCTGTTGTTCGGCGGCACGCCCAAGGCGCCGCTGGAGGGCGACGCACCGATCAAGAAGAAATGGCAGGCCACCCAAGGCTTCGGCCTGGGCTTCTACGACGGCGTGGCCGGCCCCGGCACCGGCGCGTTCTGGACGGTGAGCACGATGCTGCTGCACCCCATCGACCTGGTCAAAGCCAGCGGCGTGGCGCGCAGCATGAACTTCGTCAGCAACGCGGCGGCGCTGGCGGTGTTTATCATCAACGGTTCGGTGGACTGGATCGTCGGGCTGGCCATGGGCGTGTCGGTGATGGTGGGCGCCTTCTTTGGCGCACGCAGCGCAATCAGCGGCGGCGCCAAATTCATTCGCCCGGTGTTTATCACTGTGGTCCTCGGCCTGACGGTGCGCCTAGCCTGGCAGCACTGGTTCAGCGTGGCCTAAGCGACGGGCCACGTAGAGGTCGATCAGATAACGCGCAATCGAGCGTGACGCCGGCAACGGCGGCAAGTCGTGGATGTTGAACCACTGCGCGTCCTCGATCTCATCGGCCTGGGGCACGATATCGCCACCGGCGTACTCGGCATGGAAGCCCAGCATCATCGAATGAGGAAACGGCCAGCACTGGCTGCCCACGTACTGGATATTGCGGACTTCCAGCTGCACTTCTTCGTGAACTTCGCGGATCAGGCAGTCTTCGGCCGACTCACCCGGCTCGGCAAACCCCGCCAGCGTGCTGTAGACCCCGGGGACAAAGCGCGGCGACCGCGCCAGCAGGATCTCGTCGCCACGGGTCACCAGCACAATCATGCTCGGCGAGATGCGCGGGTAGCTGCGCAGGTCACAAGCCTCGCAGAACATCGCCCGCTCCCGAGGCACCTGGACCATGGCCTGGCCGCAACTGCCACAAAAACGGTGTTCCCGCGCCCAGGTGCCGATCTGCGCGGCATAGGCCAGCACTTTGTACAGCCGGTGATCGCCTTGCAGCATGAAGCCGCGCAGGCCTTGCCAACTGCATCCAGGCACGTCGCTGGCGGCATTGAGTTCGAGCAGGTACACCGGCTCGCCGTCAAGATGGCCGATGCCGTGTTCGGCGAACACCGCCAGGTCCTGGCGCTTGAGCCATTCCCGCGGGAACAGCGCGCCATTGGTGTCGTGTAAAAAACCCTCGCGGCTGCGCGCGACGGCCCAGCCGCCGGGGGTTTGGTTGTCCAGCAGTGTGGTGGTAATCCAGCCTGGGGTCATATCAGTCAATCCACGAATTCGGGTTTCTGCTTGCTCATATGGGCCGCGATGGCCACGCGCAAGTCGTTGGATTGCAACATAGCCGCGTTCCAGGTGGCAACGTATTCCAAACCGTCATTGACTGTATGGTCACGCATGTAGCTGATCATGGCCTTGGTGCCGGTCACGGCAATCGGCGATTTGGCGGCGATTTCCCGGGCGATGTCCAGTACGCCGGCCAACAGGCTTTCCTGATCGGGATACACGCGATTGACCAGGCCGATGCTGCGCGCTTCCTCGGCGCCGAACTGGCGACCGGTGTAGGCCAGCTCGCGCAGCATGCCATCGCCGATGATGCGCGGCAGGCGCTGTAGGGTGCCGACGTCGGCCGCCATGCCGATGTCGATTTCCTTGATGGAAAACTGCGCGTCCTCGGCGGCGTAACGCATGTCGCAGGCGCTGATCAGGTCGATGGCGCCACCGATGCAGTAACCCTGGATCGCGGCCAGCACCGGCTTGCGGCAGGTGTCGACGGCGTTGAACGAGGCTTGCAGTTCGAGGATCTTGCGCCGCAACAGGCGTGCATTACGGCCCACGTCCTTGCCAAAATCATTGGCCACCGAGGCCAGCATCATCAGGTCGATGCCGGACGAAAAATGTTTGCCGGCGCCGCTGAGCACCACGGCGCGCACGGCGTCGGTGTCGTCGACCCAGCGGAAGATATCGATGATCTCGGTCCAGAACGCCGCGTTCATGGCGTTGATCTTTTCCGGGCGGTTGATCTGCACATGGGCAGCGCTGCCAATGAGCTCGACGACGAAGGCTTGGTATTCGGACATGGCAGTGATCCCTGACTGGCGAGTAATAAGAGCCGAACTATAACAAGGGTGAGCCACGGCGCATCAGCCAAAAACGGGACTGCTAAAATTCATCCGGGACGGGCTGCCGGCCTTGGAAAAGGCTGGATAAAAACCGCCTCAGGCGCCATCCTTCGCGCTTTAAGCCGCTGCCGCAGCGGCGCTCGACGTTTAAAGGATACGCCCCATGCTCACCCAACCTCTGGCCCCCGCCGATTTCGACCTGATCGAAGAAACCCTGCTCAAGTACGGTGACGACCACTCGGTGCTGAACCTCGCCGAACTCGATGGTTACTTCTGCGCGCTGGTGTCCAGCCCGGCACCGGTGGATATCGCCGAGTGGTTCCCGGCGATCTGGGGCGGGCAAAACCCGCAGTGGGAAAGTGCCGAAGAAGCCAAGCAGTTCCTCGAACTGTGCGTTCGCCACATGAACGCCCGCGCCGCCCAACTGGCCACCGACGCCAAAGGTTTCCGGGCGCGCTTCGACGACACGGAGCATCAGGGCCAGACCCTGACCCTCGCCGAAGAATGGTGCTTTGGCTATATCCGTGGCGCCGCTATCGGCAACTGGCCTGAACTGCCCGCCGAACAGGCCGCACTGCTGGAGAAAATCTCCTGGTGCGCCGAACAGGACAACTTCGAACTGCCGGCGGACCTCGATGTACAGGCGCATCAGCAGCGCGTCAGCGAGATCGAACCGGCGGCGCGGGCGCTGCATGATTACTCGCTCGCCCAGCGCTAAGCCTCGACAAGCGTGACGTCTATGCCCGATTATTCGGGTCCGCCCGTCGGCCACTCCGTGCCACCTTGCCTTGAATCAGGAGCCTTGTACCTTGAGTTCGCAGAAAACCGTGACCGTTACACCGCCCACTTTCCCCCTCAATGGCAAGGTCGCGCCCCCCGGCTCCAAATCCATTACCAACCGCGCGCTGTTGCTCGCCGCCCTGGCCAAGGGCACCAGCCGCCTCAGCGGCGCGTTGAAGAGCGATGACACCCGGCACATGTCGGTGGCCCTGCGCCAGATGGGCGTGATCATCGACGAGCCGGACGACACCACCTTCGTGGTCACGGGCCAAGGCCAGCTGCAATTGCCTGCGCAGCCGCTGTTCCTCGGCAATGCCGGCACCGCGATGCGTTTTCTCACCGCCGCCGTCGCCACCGTGCAAGGCACCGTGGTGCTGGACGGCGACGACTACATGCGCAAACGCCCGATCGGCCCGCTGCTCGCCACCCTCGGCCAGAACGGCATCCAGGTCGACAGCCCGACCGGTTGCCCGCCGGTTACCGTGCATGGCGTGGGCAAGGTCCAGGCCAAGCGCTTTGAGATCGACGGCGGTCTGTCCAGCCAATACGTATCGGCCTTGCTGATGCTCGCGGCCTGCGGCGCAGCGCCGATTGAAGTGGCGCTGACCGGCAAGGACATCGGCGCCCGCGGCTATGTGGACCTGACCCTCGACTGCATGCGTGCATTCGGCGCGCAGGTCGAGGTGGTCGACGACACCACCTGGCGCGTCGCTCCCAGCGGCTACACCGCCCATGACTACCTGATCGAACCGGACGCCTCCGCCGCCACCTACCTGTGGGCGGCTGAGGTGCTGACCGGCGGGCACATCGATATCGGCGTCGCCGCACACGACTTCACCCAGCCGGACGCCAAGGCCCAGGCGCTGATCGCACAGTTCCCGAACATGCAGGCCACGGTGGTGGGTTCGCAAATGCAGGACGCGATCCCGACGCTTGCCGTGCTGGCCGCGTTCAACAACAGCCCGGTGCGCTTCACCGAACTGGCCAACCTGCGGGTCAAGGAATGTGATCGCGTGCAGGCGCTGCACGACGGCCTCA
Source organism: Pseudomonas sp. K8 (assembly GCF_014889455.1). Classification (NCBI taxonomy): domain Bacteria; kingdom Pseudomonadati; phylum Pseudomonadota; class Gammaproteobacteria; order Pseudomonadales; family Pseudomonadaceae; genus Pseudomonas; species Pseudomonas sp. K8. Next base: position 21,673 of record NZ_VJWO01000064.1, on the reverse strand, counting down.
ACCAGATCCGCCCAGGCCTGGCCCGCATCGAAGGCGATGACCTGCTGGTGGCCAGCGATCCGGCACTGGCAGGCACGGCCTGCACTGCACTGATCGACACCCACGCCGATCACCGCATCGCCATGTGTTTCGCCCTGGCCGGGCTGAAGGTCTCGGGTATTCGTATTCAGGACCCGGACTGCGTGGCCAAGACCTATCCTGACTACTGGAAGGCACTGGGCAGCCTGGGTGTCGCCCTGCGCTACTGAGTCCGCGACGTCGAGATGGGGAGGGCTTGATCATGAACATTCGCCAACCCTGCCCGCCCGGCGCCTGTGTCTGTGACCGCGAACAGCTGCTGCAAACCCCAGGCGCCGACCTGCGCATCCTCAACCTGACGCGCCAGGAAGAAAAACGCCTGATCGAACGCCTGGAAGACCTGCAAAGCCTGCAAGACCTCGAACACATGCAGCAGCGCATGTACGCGCTATTGGGTATCCGCGTGCAGGTCGCGCCGGGGCACACCGAGGTCAAGAGCATGCGCGGGATTCAGATCGTCATCGACGAACTGCCCGGCCTGTGCCGCAAGACCCGGCAATCGATCCCGGCGGCGATTCGCCGAGGCCTGGAGAAACGACCGGAGATTGCCTACCGGCTGCTGGATGCACATGACCTGCTTGGACTCTAGTCGGTCCTTTCAGTGCATCGCCACCAAGCTGCTGCTCCAGGCCTGACGCGTGCCGCAACTAACGTAGTTACCAGATGAAATTATCGCCGCCTTTCACGCCATGCCCATTAAGCACGTCTTGGTAAGTCATAGTGGGATACTTGATAAGCCTGTCCACTTGCTCGGAGTTCAAATCTTGAACTTCTCTAGGCGATATATTTGGAAACTCTTTCCCATGTGCATCCACAACCTGCTGATAGTTCATATTGGGATATTTATCGAGCGTATTGTGTTGATCAAAGGTCAAGTTTTGCAGGTCGCCATTCGATAGATTTGGATACGGACTGTCTTGGTTCGCATTGTTTTCCTGCTCTTGTCTCACTTGATCTTGCGTGGGTTTTCCCAGGGATGTGTCAATGGGAGGAGCAATCGGTGCGGATCCAGATGCAGCAGAAATTGAAGTCATTATCAAATCTCCAGTGATTGTGAACGCCTTGATTGGTTGTCCAACGGTTTCTGGTTCCCTGCTCGCAACGAAATCATCCGGCGACCGTCTCGGTTTCGAACAGACCCTGGCCCACTGCCTTGGCGTGATCCAGATGCACCTGCACCTGGCCGCTTTCCGACTCCAGCAGCAACGCTGACGTCAGCACCTGCGCGCCACAGTAATCGAAGATCCCGTAATCGATCTGCGTGTGCATGGCCTTGGCATAACCATGGCGCTCAAACGCGCTTTGATCGGCAGCACCGAGGGCCAGCAGGTGAACCTGCAAGTGCCGCAGTTTCTTCACCACCGGAGTGTCGGGGCCGTAGTCGATCGCCCAGCCGTTGACGAACACGCGGTCGATCCACCCCTTGAGCAGGCCTGGCAGCGACCACCAGTAAATGGGGAACACCAAGACCAGGGCGTCGGCGCGGTCGATGCGGGCTTGTTCGGCGGCGACGTCAGCCGGCGGTTCGGCGCGGGTGCGATGTACGCGCTGGTCGGCAGCGTTGTAGCGCGGGTCGAAGCCTTCGGCGGCAAGGTCGGCGATTTCGAACGTATGGCCAGACGCGCTCAGCCCGGCGGCGACTTGCGCGGCGAGGCTGTGGGTGAGGGATTGCGGGTCGTGATGAGCTACAACGATCAGTGCGTGCATGACAGTGACTCCCATTGGGTTTATGCTGGGCTTAAGTTACCTTTGGTAAGTTACTTTTGGTATATAAGCATGTCAAGCAGTGAATCCCCTGCCCCGCGTCGTCGCCTGTCGCGTGAAGATCGTCTGCGCCAATTGTTGGACGTGGCCTGGCAACTGGTGCGTGAAGAAGGCACCGAAGCCCTGACCCTCGGCCACCTGGCGGAACGAGCGGGCGTGACCAAGCCGGTGGTCTATGACCATTTCGTTACCCGCGCGGGGTTGCTGGCGGCGTTGTACGAGGATTTCGATGGGCGCCAGAATCAGGTGCTTGCCGACGCCCTCGAAGCCAGCAGCCCGACCCTGGAAGATCGCGCGTGGGTGATCGCCTCATCCTATGTCGACTGCGTGTTGTTGCAGGGCCGGGAAATTCCGGGGGTGATCGCGGCGCTGAGCAGCTCACCGGAGTTGGAAAGCCTCAAGCGCAAGTACGAAGCACTCTTTCTCAATAAGTGCCGCGACGTCATGGCCCCCTTCGCGCCGGGCGGCAGCGTGTCCCAGGCCGGGCTGCGGGCCATGCTCGGGGCGGCGGAGGCCTTGTCTCATGCGGCGGCCAGCGGTGAGCTCAGCCGTGAAGAGGCGCAACAGGAGTTGCTGGCGACCATTCTGGCAATGGTCAATCGCGGGGCGCACAGCGCCCGTTGAGAGGCTTTTTTCAGCCTCGCCCCTGCACAAACAAGCGGACCTTGTGCGCCAGTTGATCCAGGTGCCGGTCACGTTGCTTCTCGGCATCTACCATGGCGCGCTTGCCATGTTTTTGCAGCAGGTAGGTATGAATCTGCCGCACTTCCAATGAGCTATAGATAGCGGCCACATCCAGCACGCCCATCAAGCCATCGGTGGCGTAGGCGCGGGTGTTCATCAGCACCTGCGTGCCGCGCGCGCCGCGCACCTGAAAGCCCATCGCCGCGAAGGCCGGCACTTTGTCCACGGCGCAGGCCAGTTCGGCGTGAGGATAACGTGCCAGCACCTCTTGCATCATGCCCCGCGCCACGCCCTGGCGCCGGTTGCCTGCCTGTACGGCCATGAACGCCACACCGCAGGCTTCTGGGTCGTCCTTGACCGGCAAGTACAGCAAAAACCCAATGACTTTTTCCGGGTCTTGCGCAGACGTCGCGACGATCAGTTCGATCGCGATCCCCTTCGACCCGTCCAGCGCCTGCAGGTACAAATGCACCTCAAAGCCGATGGCATATTGGTAAATGTTGTAGAGCAGGTTACTCGGCGGCAGCGCGACGCTGCTGATGTCGGTGAGGTTGTCGACCACCATCTGCAGGATCTGGCTGTTGACCGGTTCGGGGCACGGCGTGGTGTAGCGGGTAAGGCTGAACATGCAAATTCCTGAGGTTTCGCGTCAAGGCAGATGGGATTGTACCTGTTGCAGCAGGTTCGGGATCGATAGGCATGCCCGCCATGCTCTGCACGCCTGGCGGCTCGCATGCACATCACCCCGGGGACGGGCCGCACTGTCATCGTCCGCACACCTCGCGCAAACACCCGCGCAACCAACGATGGGCCAGATCGGCGTCCAACCGTGGGTGCCAGAGCATTGCCACGGTAAACGCGGGTAACGCCACCGGCAGCGCAAAACAGAACAGGTCGCGCCGGTCTGGGGTATAGCGTTCGGGCACCGAGGCAATCAGGTCGGTGTTGCGTGCCAGGGCGATGGCGCTGGAAAAGCTGGCGACGATGCTGCCGATCTGCCGCGTCAGGCCCTGGGCTTCGAGGACGTCGTCGATCTGGCCGCGGTCCTGGCCGCGCCGCGATACGTAGAGGTGTCGGCCCTCGGCAAACCGTGCAGCGCTGATCTCGCCTTGGCTCAGGGGATGGCCGCTGCGCACCACGCCGATCAGGCGATCGCGAAACAGCGCCTGGGTCAGCACTTCAGGGCTGGCCGTGGGGTCGACCACGCCGATGTCCAGGTCGACGCTGCCTTCGCGCAGTTGCGCAGTGTCCTTGTCGGTCTTGCTGACGAAGCGCAGGCGCACGCCGGGGGCGTCCTCGGCGAGACGGGCGAGCAACGCCGAACCGAAGCCTTCGACAAACTCCTCGCTGGTTCGCAGGGTGAAGGTGCGGACCACGTGGGCCATCTCCAGCGCCTGTGCCGGGCGCAACACCGCCTGGGCGCCCTGCACCAGTTGGCTGACCTGTTCGCGCAGTGCCAACGCCCGGGGCGTCGGCACCAGGCCACGGCCAGCGCGGACCAGCAACGGGTCGCCGGTGGTCGCACGCAAGCGCGCCAACGCCCGGCTCATGGCCGAAGGGCTCAACCGCAGGCGCTTGGCCGCACGGGCGACACTGCCTTCGGCGAGCAATACATCCAGGGTGATCAGCAAATTGAGATCGGGCATCAGCGCTCCATGGCAGGCGTCATATGCAGGTATTTAGTGCAACTCATGCGTCTTCCGCCATGTTAGGCCACGCCGTAGATTTGCGACAGTTGCGTTCATTCAAGGAATCTTCCATGCATACCTCTTCCCGTGGCGGTCTTGTCAGCCTGTGCCTGTCCATGTTGCTGGCCGCCCTTGGCACCAGCATCGCCAATGTCGGCCTGCCCAGCCTAGCGCAGGCCTTCAATGCATCCTTTCACGCGACGCAATGGGTGGTGCTCACCTACCTGCTGGCGATCACGGCAGTCATCGTCAATGCCGGGCGCCTGGGCGATCGGCTGGGGCGACGGCGGCTGTTGATCGCTGGCTTGCTGCTGTTCGCCTTGGCCGGCGGGTTATGCGGTGTCGCGCCTAGCCTGCGGTGGCTGATTGCAGCGCGCAGCCTGCAAGGTTTGGGCGCGGCGATCATGATGGCGATGACGTTAGCGATGGTCGGCGACACCGTCCCCCAAGCGCGCACTGCGCGTGTCATGGGCTTGCTCGGCACGATGTCAGCCGTCGGTACCGCCATGGGCCCCGGTGTGGGCGGCCTGTTGCTCAGTGTGTGGGGGTGGCGCGCGCTGTTTCTGGTGGGGATGCCGCTGGGCTTGCTCGCGGCCGCCCTCGCCTGGCGCTACTTGCCGGTGGATCAACCACCCGCGCCACTGGCCAGCGGCACCGGCATTTGGCGCTCATTGCAGTCGACCTCGTTGCGCGCCGGCCTGGTGATGAGTGCGTTGGTGTCGGCGGTGATCATGGCCACCTTTGTCGTCGGGCCGTTCTACTTGTCCCGAGGGCTTGGGCTCGATCCGGCCGGGATGGGCTTGGCAATGGCCGTCGGCCCTGGTGTCGCGGCGCTCACCGGCATTCCGGCCGGTCGTCTGAGCGAACGCTTTGGCAGCCACGTCATGACACTCGTGGGGCTGGCTGTCTGCGGCAGTGGCGCCCTGTCGCTGTGCCTTGCGTCCGGGCTGGTCACTTATCTTGCCTCACTGATTACGCTGACCGCGGGCTACAGCCTGTTCCAGGCCGCCAACAACACTGCGGTGATGAGCGAAGCCGATGCGGCACGCCGAGGCACGATCTCAGGCCTGCTGAACCTGTCACGCAACCTGGGGCTGATTTTCGGTGCGTCGGCATTGGGCGCGATGTTTGCCTGGACCACTCCCGATGTCACCCATGCCACGCCGCAATCCGTGGCTGACGGTCTGCACGCAACCTTTACCGCAGCATTCGCTTTGATCCTGCTCGCCAGCGCCATGGCATGGCGGCGACAACCCGCGCGTCAGCTGGCGTGAGCTGAATATCCTCATTCATTGCGGGTTGATCATCCTCGCCATGCCAGCGCGGCGGGTGGTGGCGTTTGCCTTGCATGACCAGGGCCGTGAACATCCGGCATTCAAAACCCGAGGAAAAAAGTTCGGACCAACGGGTGCATGGACGCCCCTACATCGCGCATCATGGGCACTTTCAAGTTCAAGGGTAACGTCCATGCGCGTGCTGTCATTGATGATGGGTCTGACGACGCTGGCCGCCAGCCTGGTGTTCTGCGCCAGCGCGATGGCGAATGAAGAAAGTCAGTTAGTGCAACAGATCAACGCTTACCGCAGCCAGGTGCAACGCTGCGGCGACCAAGGTTCCCAGGAACTGCCACCGCTGGCCAGCGATACGCGCCTGGTGCTGCCGGCCAGTAATGTCGGCGACTTGCAGCAGGCCCTGGCCCGCGCGGCGTACCCGATGGTCAACGTGCAGGCAATCAGCCTGTCCGGGCCCAAGGATGCCCAGGCGGCCATGAAAGCCGTGCGCGAGAGTTTCTGCCGCGTGGTGCTGGACCCGCAATTCGTCGACATCGGCGTGAGCAACAGCGACCAGGACTGGCGCATCGTGCTCGCCCGCCCACTGCTGTCCAGCGGCCTGGGCGATTGGCAGACCGAAGGCAGGCAATTGCTGAACCTGATCAACGCCGCCCGCACACAACCGCGCCAATGCGGTCCCCAGGCGTTCACCGCGACCACGCCACTGTCGTGGAACGACACCTTGGCCAGTGCCGCCAACAGCCACACACGCAACATGGCCAACGGCAATTTCTTCGACCATCTGGACCACGACGGCCGCACCCCGGGCGACCGCGCCGAGCTGGCCGGGTACAGCGCGAAGAACATCGGCGAAAACATCGCGGCCGGCCTCGACACCCCGCGCAAAGTGGTGGACGGCTGGCTCGCCAGCCCCGGCCATTGCGCCAACCTGATGAACCCGCAATTCCGTGAATTGGGCGCCGCCTACGCGATGGACCCGAAGAGCGATGCAGGCATTTATTGGACAGCGGTGTTCGGAACACAACAGTAAGTGAACACCCGCGATGAGATCTATCCCAGCGGGTGAAGCATCAAAGTGCCATCTCATGGATAATTGCGCTGAACCGGCAGCAATCATTTCTGTCTGTTGCTTATTGGCCTGACGCATCAGGCATCCAAACAGACCGTGGCAAACAAGGTGTTCACCCGATGATGAATTGGCTGCAAAGCAGCAGCGACATGGCCGAGCGGGTACGCCAGCACGACTGGGCCAGTACGCCCCTGGGTCCGCTGGAACACTGGCCGGATGTGCTCAAGACCACCGTGGCGCTGTGCTTTGCTTCAAGTTTCCCCCAAGCCATCGTGTGGGGGCCTCAATTGACGACCCTCTATAACGACGCGTTCATTCCGATACTGGGCAATAAACCCTATGCCCTGGGGCGTCCATTCAGCGAGATCTGGAGCGAGGTCTGGGACGACATCAGCCCCATCGCCGATGCGGCTTTCCAGGGCCATGCGACCTATATCGAAAACTTCCCGCTGGTGATCGAACGCGGCGCGGCGCCGGAACAGGCGTACTTCACGTTCTGCTATAGCCCGATCCGCGACCCGCGGGGCCACGTCGTCGGCATGCTCGACACCGTGACCGAAACCACCGCCACGGTGTTCCTTTCGCGCCGCCTTGCGGTGCTGGATACCATCGGCAGCACGGTCGCCAATGCCACCGATGCCGAAGCCATCGTGACCGCCACCACGCACCTGCTGGCGCAGCATCTGCAAGTGTCCATCTGCGCCTACGCCGATATGGACGCCGATGAAGACGGCTTCACCATCCGTGACAACTGGACGGCTCCCGGCTCGCCCAGCATCGTCGGCCACTACCGCCTGCAGGCCTTCGGGCAGACCGCGGTCAAGTGCCTGCGGGCCGGTGAGCCGCTGGTGATCGGCAACAACCGGCTTGAACTGCCCGCACAGGAAGCCGCGGCGTTCCAGGCCCTGGGCATCACCGCCACGATCTGCATACCACTGATCAAACACGGTCGCCTTACGGCCTTGATGGCGGTTCACAGCACAGCAGAGCGGACCTGGTCGCCGTATGACCTGGCACTGTTGGCCGAAGTCACCGAACGGTCCTGGGCGCACATCGAACGGGTGCGCGCCGATGCCGCCGTGCGCGAAGGGTTGGCGGCCTTTACCGAATTGAACGCCACCCTCGAGCAGCGTGTGGAAGAACGCACCGCTGCGCTGGCCCAGGCCGAAGCGGCGTTGCGTCAATCACAGAAACTCGAAGCCATCGGCCAATTGACCGGCGGCGTAGCCCATGACTTCAACAACCTGCTGACCATCATTCGTTCGTCGGTGGACTTTTTGCGTCAGCCCGGGCTGCCCGAAGAACGGCGCCAACGCTACATGCGCGCAGTGTCGGACACCGTCGAGCGCGCCAGCAAGTTGACCAGCCAGTTACTTGCGTTCGCCCGCCGCCAACCGCTGAACCCGGAAGTCTTCGATGTGGCGCAGCGGGTCAAGGACATTGGCGAGATGCTCGAGAGTGTCACCGGTGCGCGCATTCATGTGCAGGTTCAATTGCCCGAGCGGCCGTGCCATGTCCGGGTCGACTCGAGCCAGTTCGAAACCGCGCTGATCAATATCGCACTCAACGCCCGCGATGCCATGGACGGCCAGGGCACCCTGACCCTGCGCGTGGACACGTTGGACGCGATGCCGCGCATCCGAGGCGATGCCCAAGCCTGCCAGCCGTTTGTCACGGTGGCCCTGGCCGACACCGGCAGCGGCATTCCGGGGGAAACGTTCGAGCGCATTTTCGAGCCGTTCTTTACCACCAAGGCCGTGGGCAAAGGCACGGGCCTGGGGTTGTCACAGGTGTTCGGCTTCGCCAAGCAGTCCGGTGGCAATGTCGACGTGGCCAGCCGTCTTGGCCAGGGCACGGTGTTTACCCTGTACCTGCCCGAGGTCGAGCCGGAGGACGCCCGCCACGAGCCCTCCCCTAGTGACCCGGCACCGCCCCACGACACGACCCTGCGCAACATCCTGATCGTGGAAGACAACCTGGACGTAGGCCGTTTCGCCAACCAGATCCTCCAGGACCTCGGTTACCAGACCACCTGGGCGACCGATGCCGAACAGGCGCTGGCGCTGGCCGGTCCGGATGCCGCGGCTTTCGACGCGATTTTCTCGGACGTGGTGATGCCGGGCATGACCGGCGTGGCGATGGCCAGGCTCCTGCGCCAACGTCGCGCCGACCTGCCGGTGGTGCTCACCTCCGGCTACAGCGAAGAACTCGCGGAAAGCGGCTACGAAGGGTTCGAGTTCCTCGCCAAGCCCTACTCCGCCGACCAGGTGGCGCGGGTGCTGGCCAAGGCCATGTTCAAGGACTGAGCCCTACTCCGCCACGGCCACTTGATTGCGGCCGAGGGCCTTGGCGCGGTATAGCGCCTTGTCGGCGGTGTTCATCAACGCGTGCAGGTCGCCATCCAAGGTGCAGGTCGACGCCACGCCGAGACTGGCGGTCATGCCCTGCACAGGTTCGGAAGCCATGCAGGAGATGGCCTTGATCAACTGCTCAGCGATACCCCGGGCGGTTTCCAGCGAGGTATTGGGCAGCAACACCGCAAACTCCTCGCCCCCCAGGCGACCGTAAACATCGGCCTGGCGAAACGACGCGGTGATCACTCCGCCGATCTGCCGCAATACCTGGTCGCCGGCCTGGTGGCCGTAGGTATCGTTGATTTCCTTGAAGTGGTCCATGTCGATCATCAACGCGCACAGCGGCTGCCGGTTGAGGCGGCACTGCGCGTACAGCAATTGTGCATGTTCAAAAAACGCGCGGCGGTTCATCAGCCCGGTCAGTTCATCGGTCTGTGCGGCGCGCGCGGAAATAGTGTGGGCGCGTTCCATCTGCCTGGTCAGACGGAAGGCTTTTTCCAGGGCGCCGGACAACTTGCGCGTGGCACTGACCACAAACGAGGAAAACACCAGCACCGCAATCGCCACGCCGACCTGCATCGACGACGGCTGAAACAGCAGCCACAGCGTACACGGCAGCAACACCAGGCCCATGGACACCATGGTCATGTAGCGATAGGCCGAATAGCACGAGACAGCACTGACGGACATGCCCACGGTAAACAACATCACCAGTACTTGGGACATCCGGTCGTCGCTGGGCATTACCGCAAAGGCACCGGCGCCCCAGATGCTCGCGGACAGTATCAAGGTGAGCCAGTAACGGCGCTCCCAGCGTTCCGGCGTGCGCTCGCTGTGGGGGCTGCGAAACCACTCGAGGAACATTTTCACCCGCAGCAGCGATGACGCCGCCAGCACCGCCAGCCATACCTGCATGACCTGGTGGTCAAAACGGTCCCAACACAGCCAGCAAAGCATCGCCGCCGCGAAATAACTGCCGAAAATGGCGGCAAATGACTGACGAAACAGCTGATGCAAACGGTCGGTTCGCACCTGCCCCTCAATAACGCAATCCTGGTCTTGCTCATGCCCAAGGCCATTCATGAAAACCGCCTGATTCAACTGCCGCGACAAAGGTGCCATTGTGGCACCCTGCCACTAGCGCGGACAATAGACGCCAGCACCTTGGCGCCGTTAACTGTCTTGCGGACGCAAAATCAGCACGCCCAATGGCGGCAGATTCAACGACAGCGACACCGGTTGACCATGATGCGGTTCATCTTCGGTGAATACCCCCCCGCCATTGCCATAATTCGAACCGGCATACGTGTCCGCATCGCTGTTGATCACCTCGCTCCAACGCCCGGCGAATGGCACGCCGACCTTGTAGGCTTCACGGGGCACCGGGGTGAAGTTGGCCACCACCAGTACCGGCCTGCCGTCCTTGCTCCAGCGCAGCCAGGCGTAGACGCTGTTGATCGCATCGTCGCCGATCAGCCACTGGAAGCCCTGGGGCGCGTCGTCCTGTTCATACAGGGCCGGTTCCTCGCGGTACAGGCGATTCAAGTCACTCACCAGCTTCTGCACCCCACGGTGTTCGGGGTATTGCAGCAGGTACCAGTCCAGTTGCTGGTCGTGGTTCCACTCGCGCCATTGGCCGAACTCGCAGCCCATGAACAGCAGCTTCTTGCCCGGGTGCGTCCACATGAAACTCAGGTAGGCGCGCAGGTTGGCGAATTTCTGCCAGCGGTCGCCGGGCATCTTGTCGATCAGCGAGTGCTTGCCGTGGACCACTTCATCGTGGGAGATCGGCAGGATGAAACGCTCGGACCAGGCATACACCAGGCCAAAACTCAGTTCATTGTGATGGTGGGCGCGGTACACCGGGTCTTGCTGGATGTAATGCAGGGAATCGTTCATCCAGCCCATGTTCCACTTGTAGTTGAAGCCCAGGCCGCCCTGTTGGGTTGGCTGGCTGACGCCCGGCCAGGCCGTGGATTCTTCGGCGATCACCAGCGCGCCGGGGGCTTCGAGGGCGACCACGTCGTTCAAGTGCCGCAGGAAGTCGATGGCTTCGAGGTTCTCGCGGCCGCCATGGCGGTTGGGCACCCATTCGCCGGCCTTGCGCGAATAGTCGCGATACAGCATCGAGGCCACGGCATCGACGCGCAGGCCATCGACGTGGAAGTGTTTGAGCCAATGCAGCGCCGAGGCCAGCATAAAGCCATGTACTTCGGTGCGACCCAGGTTGTAGATCAGCGTGTCCCAATCCTGGTGGAAGCCTTCCAGCGGGTTGGCGTATTCGTACAGCGCCGTGCCATCGAATTGCGCGAGGCCGTGGGCATCGGTGGGAAAATGCGCCGGTACCCAGTCGAGGATCACGCCGATGTCGGCCTGGTGACAGGCATTGACGAACTCGGCGAATGCTTGCGGCGAACCGAAGCGCGCAGTCGGCGCGAACTGGGACAACGCTTGATAACCCCAGGAACCGCCGAACGGGTGTTCCATGATCGGCATCAGCTCGATATGGGTAAAGCCCAACTGTTGCACATACGGAATCAGCCGCTCGGCCAGTTCACCCCAGCCGTACTGGCGCGAAACCTCACCGGCCTCGTCCAGTTCGCACTGCCAGGAGCCCAGGTGCAACTCATAAATCGACAACGGTGCCGTGGGCTTCTGCTTTTGCGCACGCGCCTGCATCCACGCGTGATCCTGCCAGTCGACCTGCAACGGCGACGCGACTTTCGATGCCGTGTCGGGCGGCATCTGGGTGGCCAGGGCCATCGGGTCGGCCTTGAGCGGCAAAATGCCGTGGGCCCCGAGAATCTCGTATTTGTAGGCCGCGCCCGCTTGCAAGCGTGGGATAAAGATCTCCCACACACCGGCCGGATGGCGCAGGCGCATCGGGTGGCGGCGGCCGTCCCAGATATTGAAGTCGCCGACCACCGACACGCGCCGGGCGTTCGGTGCCCACACGGCAAACCGCACGCCTTGCACGCCATCGACCGTGGTCAACTGGGCGCCCAGGCAACTGCTGAGGTCACGGTGATTACCTTCGGCAAACAGGTACAGGTCCATTTCCCCCAGCAGCAGTTGCTGGAAACTGTAAGGGTCTTCGGTGATCTGTTCGCCACCGGCCCATTGGATCTTCAACAGGTAGGCCTGGCGGCTGCTGAAATGCCCGATAAACAGACCCGGCACCTGGGTCGCGTCGAGGCTGCCGATCAGCTCGCCAGTGTCGCGACTCAGCAGCTGGACACTCAAGGCCTCCGGCAGGAACGCACGGACAAACTGGCCGCCCTGCTCGTCATCATGGGGCCCGAGAATCGAGAACGGATCATGGTGTTCGGCGCGCACCAGCGCTTCGACGTCCTTGGACGCCGGCATTGCTGTCAGTTTCGGCTGCAGCGGTTCTTTATTCGTAAAACTCATGACGTCTCCCCACCGCGTACAGATTTCGATCCAGGTATGAGCCCGCTGAGCAAACCGTGTAACCCCTGCAAGGGCACCGGCAGCCAGGTCGGGCGGTTTTCCGCTTCATAAGCCACTTCGTACGCGGCCTTCTCCAGGCTGAACAAGGTCAGCGCTGCGTCCTGGCCTTTGGCATCCTGCCAGTCATGCGCCAGTGTAGCCGTCGCCGCGTGATAAGCCTTGATAAATGCCAGACGCGCCTCAATCAGGTAGCGCTCGGTCACACGCTGGCGCGCCGCGTCCGCTGCGGGTGAGTGGTCCACACCTTGCACATTCAGGGCCATGGCCGCCGCGTAATCAAACGAACGCAGCACGCCGCTGACGTCTTTATACGGGCTGTGCTTGCCGCGCCGTTCGTGCAGCGGCCGCGCCGGCTCCCCTTCAAAGTCGATCAGGTAGGCGTCGCCTTTCACTACCAGCACCTGGCCCAGGTGCAAGTCACCGTGGACGCGAATGCGCAAGCCGCCCAACGCGGCCTGCGCCAACGCCCGGACCTGAGCGCCGATGGCTTTTTTCTGCTCCAACAATTCACTGACCCGCGCCTGATCGGCCGGGTTCAATTGGTTTTGATGCAGTTTGAGCAATTGCAGGGCGCGCTCGATCTGCGCCGCGATGTCCTTGGCCCAGGCCTCGGCATCCTTGGCGGTGGTGACTTCGGCTTGGAAGTCTGGGTTGGCCGTCGGCGCCGCCAGCACGCCGTGCATTTCACCCAGGCGCTGCCCGAGCAAGCCGGCAAAGTCGGCCAGCTCGCCCAAGGCGTTGTAATGCTGCTCCTGTTCGGACATCGCTTCGGCCAGTTCGTCGCGGATCGCGCGCTCCAGGTTGTTCTGGGTCCAGCCCCAGGCGTCGCCCTGGTTGCTCAGGTAGCCCTGGGCAATCATCAACAGGTTGTCCTGGCCTTGGCCGTCACGCCGAATCATCGAACCGAGCAACGGCGAAATGTTCGGGTAACCGGCTGCGGTCAGGTAGGCGCTCATCTCCAGCTCCGGATGGACCCCGGCGCTGACCTTGCGGATCAGCTTGAGCACCAGGCTCTCGCCCACCACCACCGAGCTGTTGGACTGCTCGGCGGCCAGGTAGCGCACGGGCGACTCATCGGTCAGCGCCAGCCTGGCCAGTTGCGGCGTGGCTTCAAAGCGCAGCTCGCCCTCGCTGCTGTTCAACACGGTGCCGGCCTGCAAGGCCTGGATCACCGCGCGGATAAAGTGTTCCAGGCTGAACGCATCGGTCACCAACCCCACCTGACGCACGCGCCGCACACGGGCCAGGGCCAGTTGTTGCGGCAAGGCGCTGGTGAACTGGTCTTCGCCGAGAAAGCCGAACGGCAACTGGTAACGGCTGACCTGCCCCCCGGCGCTCACCTCGATTTCGCTGAGCAGCACCGGGTGCTGCAGGTCGCCGAACCGCACGCCGTAGGCGATATGCACGCTGTCGATGGCCGTGTCCTTGCCGGCGAACCAGCGGCGCTTGGGCAGCCAGGCCGGCAGCGAGGTGTGCTCCAGGACAGCGCGACACGGTGCGTCGAGCAGCTCCTCCATGCGTTTTTTCAGAACCAGGGTGGTGAAGTCCGGCATGCTTTGCACCGGTTCCACATGCCAGCTGGGCATCTGGTTTTCCGCCGCCAGCACGAACCAGTAGAAGCCATACGGCGCCAGGGTCAGCAGGAAATTCAACTGGCCGATGGGCGGGAACGCATTACCGCCGAGCATCTCCACCGGCACCATGCCGGCGAAGGCCGAGAGGTCCAACTCGGCCGCCTGGGCGCTGCGCGAGACGTTGGCCACGCACAGGATGATCTCGGTGCGGCCGTCGTCCCCGGTGAATTCACGGGTATAGGCGAGGATGCGCCGGTTGCTCGGCGAGAGCATCTTCAAGCTGCCGCGGCCGAAGGCCTTGGACTGCTTGCGCACCGCGAGCATGCGGCGGGTCCAGTTGAGCAACGAATGCGGGTCCTGGGCCTGGGTTTCGACGTTGACCGACTGATAGCCGTATTGCGCGTCCATGATCGGCGGCAGCACCAGGCTGGCCGGGTCGGCGCGGGAAAAGCCGCCGTTACGGTCGATGGACCACTGCATCGGCGTTCGCACGCCGTCGCGGTCACCCAGATAGATGTTGTCGCCCATGCCGATTTCATCACCGTAATACAGGGTCGGCGTGCCCGGCATCGACAACAGCAGGCTGTTGAGCAGTTCGACGCGACGGCGGTCACGCTCCATCAGCGGCGCCAGGCGCCGGCGAATGCCCAGGTTGATCCGCGCGCGACGGTCGGCGGCGTAGTAGTTCCACAGGTAGTCGCGTTCTTTGTCGGTGACCATTTCCAGGGTCAGTTCATCGTGGTTGCGCAGGAAGATCGCCCATTGGCAATTGGCCGGGATTTCCGGGGTCTGGCGCAGGATGTCGGTGATCGGGAAACGGTCCTCCTGGGCCAACGCCATGTACATGCGCGGCATCAGCGGGAAGTGAAAGGCCATGTGGCATTCATCGCCGTCGTCGCCCTTTTTGTCACCGAAGTACATCTGCGTGTCTTCCGGCCACTGGTTGGCTGCGGCCAGCAGCATGCGGTCGGGGTAATGGGCGTCGATCTCGGCGCGGATCTGCTTGAGGACGTCGTGGGTCTCCGGCAGGTTTTCGTTGTTGGTGCCGTCGCGCTCGATCAGGTACGGGATCGCGTCCAGGCGCAGGCCGTCAATGCCCATGTCGAGCCAGAAGCGCATCACCGACAGCACGGCTTTCATCACTTGCGGATTGTCGAAGTTGAGGTCGGGCTGGTGCGAATAGAAACGGTGCCAGAAGTACTGGCCGGCCACCGGGTCCCAGGTCCAGTTGGACTTCTCGGTATCGAGGAAGATGACGCGCGTGCCGTCGTACTTCTGATCGTCGTCGGACCACACGTAGAAGTCCCGCGCCGCCGAACCGGGCTTGGCCTTGCGTGCGCGCTGAAACCACGGGTGCTGGTCGGAGGTGTGGTTGATCACCAGTTCGGTGATCACCCGCAGCCCGCGTTGGTGGGCTTCGGCGATAAAGCGCCGGGCATCGGCCATGGTCCCGTAGTCGCTGTGCACGCCGCGGTACTCGGCGATGTCATAGCCGTCGTCGCGACGTGGCGAGGGGTAGAACGGCAGGAGCCAGATGGTGTTCACACCGAGGTCGGCGATGTAGTCGAGTTTGGCGATCAGCCCGGGAAAGTCACCGATGCCGTCGTTATTGGAGTCGAAATAGGATTTGACGTGAACCTGATAGATCACCGCGTCCTTGTACCACAGCGGGTCTTTGATAAAGGTGGCAGCCTTGGGTTTCTTCGCCATTGGAAACTCCTGAAAACTCGAGGATTCTTGCAGACTGAAGCGGGTCGAAGTGCGGGGGCTTGCGCCCGATAGCGGCAGGACAGTCACTTGATCCATAGGCTGGCATAGCGCTTTCGGGAGCAAGCCCCCGCCCACATGTCGATCCTTAGTACGTGGTGATGCGCCAGATCCCGAACGGCATCTGCGGCTCCAGCCGCATCCATTGGGTCTTGCCGTACCACGTCCAGCGATGGCCGTTCATCAAATCTTCGCCCTGGGTGTGGGCGTCGTCCGGCAGGCCCAGCTCCCACAGCGGCAATTCGAATTGCGCTTCCTGGGCATTGAATGGGTCGAGGTTGACCGCCACCAGGATGAAATTGCTGCCGTCTTCGCTGCGCTTGCCGAAGTACAGGATGTTCTCGTTCCAGGCGTTGTAGAGCGTTAGCCCCAGATGCGTGTGCAATGCCGGGTTTTGCCGGCGGATGCGGTTGAGTTGGGCGATCTCGGCGATGATGTTGCCGGGTGCGGTGAAGTCCCGGGGGCGGATCTCGTATTTTTCCGAGTCCTGGTACTCTTCCTTGCCCGGCACCGGCGCGGCTTCGCACAGTTCGAAGCCGGAATACATGCCCCACAACCCCGAGCCCATGCTCGCCAGCGCGGCGCGGATCAAGAAGCCCGGGCGCCCGGACTCATGCAGGAAAGCGGGGTTGATGTCCGGGGTGTTGACGAAGAAGTTCGGCCGGTAGCACTCGCGCCAGGGCGACTCGTTCAATTGCGCCAGGTACTCGCTCAGCTCGGCCTTGGTGTTGCGCCAGGTGAAATAGGTGTAGCTCTGGGAGTAACCGACCTTGCCCAGGCGCGCCATCATCGCCGGTGTGGTGAATGCTTCGGCGAGGAAGATCACCTCCGGGTACTTGGACCGCACATCGCTGATCAGCCATTGCCAGAATGGCAGCGGCTTGGTGTGAGGGTTATCGACGCGGAATGTCTTCACGCCCTCCTCGACCCAAGCGAGCACGATGTCACGCAGTTCGGTCCACAGGCTGGGGATCGCATCGGCGGCGTAGAAATCGACGTTGACGATGTCCTGGTACTTTTTCGGCGGGTTTTCCGCGTATTTGATCGTGCCGTCCGGGCGCCAGTTGAACCAGCCCGGGTGCTGCTTGAGCCACGGGTGGTCCTGGGAGCACTGAATGGCGAAGTCCAGGGCGACTTCCAGGCCATGGTCGGCGGCCGCCTTGACCAGGCGCCGAAAATCGTCGCGGCTGCCCAGTTGCGGATGAATCGCGTCGTGGCCGCCCTCCTCGCTGCCGATCGCGTAGGGGCTGCCCGGATCGTGCTGCTCGGCCCTCAAGGCATTGTTCCTGCCCTTACGGTGGCTGCGGCCGATGGGGTGGATCGGCGGGAAGTACAGCACGTCGAACCCCATGTCATGGATCATCGACAGCCGCGAATGCACGTCGAGGAACGTACCGTGACGCGCTGGATGGTCGGTGATAGAGCGCGGAAACAGCTCATACCAACTGGCAAACTGCGCACGCTCGCGCTCCACGTCGAGCGGGTACGCGGGACTGATGCTCAAATAGGCGCGGTGATCGGCCCGGGTCATCAGGTACGCACTGTCTTCGTGCAGGAACAGCGCAACCTGCTCGGTTTCCAGCAGGCCGGAGAGCTCGTGGTACAAGCGCATCAGGCGCTCGCGCAGCTCACTGTCACTGCGCTCGGCGGCCAGCAGCACCAGGCTGCGGCCTTCCTGCAACTCAAGGCTGACCGGCACGCCAGCCTCATGTTTCTTGCGCAGTTCGTAGCAGAAGCTGGCAAAGCTATCGATCCAGGCTTCGATGCAATATTCATGGGGCCCTTGGGCGGTGACGGTAAACGCGCCCTCCCAGCCGTCGTTGCCGATATCGGCCATGACCTCGCTGTGCCAGCTTTCATCGTGCAAGGCGCGCCAGCGGATCAGCACCGCGAGCGTGTCGTGGCCATCGGCGAACACCTTGCTGGTGACATTGATGCGTTGGCCCACCACGGCCTTGACCGCAAATTCGCCGCCGTCGATCACCGGCATGGTGCTTTCAATCGCTATGCGAGGCAGCAACAACGCCTGGGACAGCGGCAATACACAATCGTCTGGAGTCAGTGTTTCAGCAGTCATCGAGCATCTTCCCCTTACGCCCTGTGGACGCTCTTTGCTTGATCCGAATTCTGATACGGCACCGCTCTCCCTGAGCAGGGCCACATAAGGTCCGAGCCCGGGGCCGGGTGAAAAGTTCAGGTGGATATGCCGCCATCGACGGGGGAATCAATTCCCCCGGGCGGCTGTCCACCGATAGAGCAAAGCACAAAGGAGGCCACACCGATGAATATCCCGATCCCCGCGCAAACGCCCGATCCGAATATCGACAAGCCGACCCTGCCGCCCACCGAACCGGCTGCGCCTCCTGAGGAGGAACCGCCGCAAGACCCGCCCGTGCGGGTGGAGGAACCCTCAGCCCAATGCTATCCCCTCACCATCACCAGACGATGACAAGGAGTTCACCATGCCTGTACGTATCGAAAACCAGATCTGCTACTTCACGGTCGATGACAACGGCCAGGAACAAAGCCTGCCCGCGTCCCAGGTCACCGTCAGTACCGACAGCGAAAAATCCATGTCTTTTGTGGCGCTGAACGACGACCGGATCTACATCACCGAGGTCGAGGCCGACGCGCTGACCGTCGCCGGCGCCCAGGATGGGCGCAAACACCTGAAGGCCAGCGACAGTGATTCGGTGATTTGATTGATCTGTATCAGCACACGCTGAATCGAGCTGCGCCCCAGGCGCCACGGGGTGCAGCACATTGTCGCAGCAGGGCCTTTGCAGCGCATCTGATCCGCTTTTTATCGCCACACCTGAGTCTGTTATGCAAACAGCACGACGAGCATAGTTCACCGGCCTGATGGAGGCTGATGAGCAAACGACCATGAGCGAAATAATCCCCGTCCGAACCGTGGAAATCCACGAGCCTGCGCACCCGAAGAAGGTGACGGCCAAATCCAGCGATAACCAGATCCATACCCGTAGCTTCACCGGCCTGTACCGCACCTTGCGCGTGGCTGGTGCAGGCTTTCTGTTCCTGGCGTTTTTCGGCACGGTGTGGCTGAACTGGGGCGGGCGCCAGGCCGTACTGTGGGATCTGGCCGAAAGCAAGTTCCACATATTCGGCGCCACGTTCTGGCCGCAGGACTTCATCCTGCTGTCGGCGCTGTTGATCATCTGCGCCTTCGGCCTGTTTGCGATCACCGTGTTCGCCGGCCGGGTGTGGTGCGGCTACACCTGCCCGCAAAGCTCGTTCACCTGGCTGTTCATGTGGTGCGAAAAAGTCACCGAAGGCGAGCGCAACCAGCGTATCAAGCTGCAAGCGGCACCCTGGAGCCTGAACAAACTGGCACGGCGCTCGGCCAAACATACGCTGTGGCTGAGTATCAGCGTGCTGACCGGGTTGACCTTTGTCGGTTACTTCACACCCATTCGCCCGCTGGCCAGCGAACTGCTGACCTGGCAGATGGGCGGCGTGAGCCTGTTCTGGGTGGTGTTTTTCACCGCCGCCACTTACCTCAACGCCGGCTGGCTGCGCGAAGCGGTGTGCATGCACATGTGCCCATATGCGCGGTTCCAGAGCGTGATGTTCGACAAAGACACGCTGACCATCTCCTACGATGCGGCCCGTGGCGAACACCGCGGCCCGCGCAAGCGTGAAGCCAAACCGGCGGACGTCGGCCTCGGCGACTGCATCGATTGCCAATTGTGCGTGCAAGTGTGCCCCACCGGCATCGATATCCGCGACGGCCTGCAAATGGAATGCATCGGCTGCGCGGCGTGCATTGATGCCTGCGACTCGATCATGGACAAAATGGGCTACGCCCGCGGCCTGGTGAGTTACACCAGCGAACATCAACTGCAAGGCGGCAAGACCCACCTGCTCAGGCCACGCCTGATCGGCTACAGTGCGGTGCTGCTGGTGATGATCGCGGCGTTGGTCGTGGCACTGGTGCAGCGGCCGATGGTGTCGCTGGACGTGACCAAGGACCGCGGCATGTTCCGCGAAAACAGCCAGGGCCTGATCGAAAACATCTACAGCCTCAAGGTCATCAACAAGACCCAGCAACCCCAGGACTACCGCCTGGAACTGGTGGATGGCGAAGGCTTCCAGCTGCAAGGCAAGACCCAGATCAGCCTGGCCCCGGGGGAAATCAGCGACGTGCCGGTGTCGGTGGCGTTGCTGGCGGACAAGCCGGCGAGCAGTTCGCAGATTCTGCGCTTCAAGGTCACCGACGTCGACGAACCATGGGTCTACAGCGCTGCCGACAGCCGTTTCGTGGCACCGTTGAACCGCTGAGGGTTGGCCTGCATAAGAGATCAAATGTGGCAGCCGCTAAGCCGGCGGCCACATTTCGCCCTGCGTACATCTTGAGAAGATTAATTTGGCTACCATGAAACGCTACGAAAAATTCGCCGACGACATCGCAGAACTGATCCGCTCCGGCGTGCTCGGCCCTGGCCAGCGAGTGCCTTCGGTGCGCTATGCCAGCCAGACCTACGGCGTCAGCCCGTCCACGGTGTTCCAGGCGTACTACCTGCTGGAACGCCGCGGCCTGATCCGGGCGCGACCGCGTTCTGGCTACTTCGTCAACACCCATGCGCCCAGCCCGTTCTCCGAACCGGTGGTGAGTGAACATGTGCATGAGTCCACCGAAGTCGATGTGAGCGAATTGGTGTTCTCGGTGCTCGAGTCCATCAAAGACCCGAATACCGTGCCGTTCGGCTCGGCCTTCCCCAGCCCGATGCTGTTCCCGCTGCCCCGCCTGGCCCGCTCCCTGGCCAGCGCCGCCCGTGAGATGGACCCGCGCCTGGTGGTCACCGACATGTCGCCGGGCAACCCGCAACTGCGCCGGCAGATTGCCCTGCGTTATATGGTCGGCGGCCTGATGTTGCCGATGGAAGAGCTGCTGATCACCAACGGCGCCCTCGAAGCCCTGAACCTGTGCCTGCAGGCCGTCACCGAGCCGGGCGATCTGGTGGCCATTGAAGCGCCGGCGTTTTATGCCTGCCTGCAAGTGCTCGAACGCCTGAAACTCAAAGCGGTGGAAATCCCCGTGCATCCGCGTGACGGCATCGACCTCAACGCCCTGGCGCAAAGCCTGGAGCGCTACCCGATCAAAGCCTGTTGGACCATGACCAGTTTCCAGAACCCCATGGGCGCCACGCTGCCGGAAGCGAAGAAACAGGAATTGGTGGAGCTGCTGCGCCGCCATCAGGTGCCGTTGATCGAGGACGACGTCTACGCAGAGTTGTACTACGGACAACAGGCACCGAAACCCGCCAAGGCCTTCGACACCGAGGGCCTGGTGATGCACTGCGGCTCCTTCGCCAAGAGCCTCGCACCGGGTTATCGCATTGGCTGGGTGGCGGCCGGGCGCTATGCGCAGAAGGTCGAGCGTTTGAAGCTGATGACCTCGTTGTGCCCGTCGATGCCCGCCCAGGCGGCGATTGCCGACTACCTGCAACATGGCGGCTATGACCGGCACTTGCGCAAATTGCGCTACGCCCTGGAAGAACAGCAAAGCGCAATGCTTGCGGCCATTGCCCGGTATTTTCCGGCGCAGACGCGGGTCAGCCAGCCGGCCGGCGGGTATTTCCTCTGGCTGGAATTGCCGGAGCAGACGGATTCATTGAAGTTGTTCCAGATGGCCTTGGCCCAAGGCATCAGCATCGCGCCGGGGCCGATTTTTTCGGCGACCCAGCGTTTCAGGAACTGTATCCGCCTGAACTACGGCAGCCCGTGGTCGGAAGCATCGGAAAAAGCGATGGAGACGTTGGGACGCATTGTGCGCTCGTTTTGACGCGGAACCAGATCGACGCACGTACCACACAGGACACTCACTATTCCTGGTTCGAACCAGAGGTTTCCTATGAGCGTTTCTGTACCCCCAAGGCCTGCACCCCTGCCCATCCCGCCCAACTACATG
>NZ_VJWO01000063.1:0-32891 GCF_014889455.1 Pseudomonas sp. K8 | reverse complement strand
TCGTGCAGGTGAGGCCCAACGAGCGCGATGACGCCTTCAGTGCCGCATGCCGGACAAGCGACCCGGTCACCCTCCCTGGCGATCATTTGGCCGTTGAAGCTGGTGCGCTCCAGGCCACTGATCACTTTGCCGCCCGCCGTGGTCGTCGCGCCAGTGGTGATGTTGTAGCGCTTCACATCTGGCTCTCTACGCGATATCCAGGCTGCAAAAGGTCAGGGATGCCATCGTCGTCCGCGTACTCCACCACCTGAGCCAGGTTTTGTAGGTTGCTGACCACTGTGTTATCGGAGCTGTTCATGTCACTTCCTTTTTTTGCGTGCAGAGGCCTCACACACCATCGTGGTGTTGAGTCGTGCAGAGGGGATCGCGCCGGGAGTGGCGCCAGGAAGAGGCTGCTGAATGATGAAGGACCAAACAACTGACCGTTCGGCTAGGTTTTTGTAAAAACAGAAACTTCCGACAAGTGTTTGAGGTTGCCCCTAGGAAACTCGCTCTCTAGTCTCCGTACACCTTTGCAAACGCAGCGGGCGGGCGTCGCGGCCCGGATTTTCTAAGAGCAAAGCGCTATCACCTGCTTTCAGTTGACGCCTTTTTATCGTCTACTGTGCGGCGCTATGGTGGCTGTGCGCGGGATACCTTCGGGTATGCCGGGTTGCCTTAGGACCGGTCCGCGAACCTGCGCACAGCTGCCACCCCATCGCGTCGCGGCGATCAGTGGCAGCTCCACTTTCCTGAGGAGCTTCACAATGATTAAACCCACCCCAAATCCCCCCGTCCGGCTATTCGCCGTGGCCGATGGAATCAGCACCGAAGACCTGTTGGTCAACCTCATCGAAACACTCGCCTCGGCCGATGCACTGAGTTGCGACCTTGCGTTTTACCTGGATGGCCCGAAACGAGAGGAATTGCTGGGCGTTGCGCAGTTGATAGGACTGGCGCAGTTACTGGCTGATCGCGTACAGGATGGTGTCGGGCAGATGACTGCCGCGAGGCGCTAACAGCCTGAGGAGTGATCGTTCCTGTGTTCGTCCAAAGGAACGATCTGCCAACTGTGTCGACAGCGTCGACACAATCGGCTCTCCGAATACCCCACGCTAGTTTTCCAGCATTTCATGTTTGATGCACAGACATGCCAGCACAGCATCATCTGTGTGACATTGGTGGTGTGGTTTGATGTCGCAAATTATGCGGTGGGAACTCCGTGGACCTGCATATCGACACCTAACGCTTTTCTAATCACTGCAAAAATCGCTGCCAGGTTATCCATGCTTGGGTTTCCGCTGGCTGACAACATCCGGTGCAGGCTTTTACTGGGTTTAGCGGTCTCTTTCGCAAGCCCTTCAAATCCCACTGTGGCGTTGACCAAATCACGCAGAATCACGCGTGAAATTTCCGGCTCGCCATTGAGAAAAAGCGTAGCCGCCTCATCCAGGAGTGCTTGGGCAAATTCAGGGTCGCGTTGAGCGCGTTCGGCGATGGTGTGTTTGTAGCTGCGGGTTAGCGCCATGCGGGGTTACCTCTTTGGTTCCGATGCCTTGCGCCGCTGATACTCTGCGATCAGCGACTTTACTGCGAGGAGATCGCGTTTTGGGCTGAGGTGGTTGTCGCGTCGGTATTCTTCAATCTCAATCATTGGCCGTGCTGAAGGTAACAAATAGGTTACTAATAAAACAGGCGAGCGATCCTGACTTATCGAATGAAGTTTGCCAACGCGATGAGTGTTTCTTCCAGCGACAAGAGTTCCCGATCCACTTGAGCCAACACCGGCCGCCTCAACACCAACACCGGCACCCCTCGCTCGCGTGCCACTTCCAGCTTCGGTTCGGTGGCGGTGCTGCCACTGTTCTTGCTGATCAGTACATCGATCTTTTGTCGTTCGAACAACGCACGCTCGTTTTCGATCAGAAACGGCCCACGCGCGCCGATGACTTCGCAGCGTTCATTGCCCGGATACACCTCCAACGCGCGCAGTGTCCAGAACTGCTCCTGCGGGATCTCATCAAGATGCTGCAACGGCTCGCGGCCCAAGGTGAACAGCGGGCGCTTGAAGGGTTTCAGGGCCTCGATCAGCTCGGCCCAGTCAGCGACTTCGCGCCAGTCATCCCCCGCTTGCGGTCGCCATGCCGGGCGGCGCAGGGCCCAACACGGCACACCGCACAACCGTGCTGCCTGGGCGGCGTTGTGGCTGATCTGTGCCGCATACGGGTGGGTGGCGTCGAGGATCAGGCCGATGTGTTCGTCGCGCACGAACTGCGCCAACCCTTCAACCCCGCCGTAGCCACCGACACGCACCTGGCAGGTGAGGTCGGTCGGCACGCGGCCCACACCGGCCAGACTGTAGATATGTTCGGGGCCGAGGGTGCGGGCGATGGCGAGGGCTTCGGTGACGCCGCCCAGTAGCAGGATCGGTTTCATAGGGGCTTGATCACGTCCAGCAGGGTGATCGGCAGCGCCTGGCGCCAGGTGTCGAATTCACCGAGCGGCTGGGCCTGGGCCACGTGGAGGCGGGTCAGTTCGCCGCCGTGTCGGGCGCGCCAGGCCATCAGGGTCATTTCGCTTTGCAGGGTCACGGCGTTGGCGACCAGGCGGCCACCGGGGCGCAGGTGCTGCCAGCAGGTCTCGAGCACGCCGTCGCGGGTGACGCCGCCGCCGATGAAGATCGCGTCGGGCGTTTCCAGGCCGCCGAGGGCCGCGGGTGCGGTGCCGCGCACCAGTTGCAGGCCGGGCACGCCGAGGGCGTCGCGGTTATGTTCGATCAGGCCTTGGCGGCCGGCATCGGCTTCAATCGCCAGGGCGCGGCAGCTCGGGTGGGCGCGCATCCACTCGATGCCGATGGAGCCGCTGCCCGCGCCCACGTCCCAGAGCAATTCGCCGGGCAGTGGCGCCAGGCGGGCCAGGGTCATGGCGCGCACGTCGCGCTTGGTCAGTTGGCCGTCGTGTTTGAATGCCACATCCGGCAGGCCGGCGAGGCGCGACAGGCGTGGGGCGTCGGCGTCGGCCAGGCAGTCGATGGCGACCAGGTTCAGATCGGCGACCGCAGCGTGCGGCCAAGCGTGGGCCACGCCATCGACACGCCGCTCAGCCGCGCCGCCCAGGTGTTCAAAGACGCTGAGGCGGCTCGGCCCAAAGCCGGATTCAGCCAACAGCGCGGCAATCGCGGCAGGGCTCTGCCCGTCATTGCTCAACACCAGCAAGCGCACGCCGCTGGCCAGATGTGCATTCAACGCCGCCAAGGGCCGGGCCACCACCGATAACGTCATCACGTCCTGCAACGCCCAGCCCAGACGCGCCGCCGCCAGCGACACAGAGGAGGGCGCCGGCAAAATCAGCATCTCTTCAGCCGGCACCTGCCGCGCCAGGCTGGCGCCGACGCCGTAGAACATCGGGTCGCCGCTGGCCAGCACGCACACCGGTTCACCGCGTCGCGCCAATAGCGGCGCCAGGGAAAACGGGCTCGGCCACAACTGGCGTTCGCCGCGCACGCACACTGGCAACAGGTCCAATTGGCGCTGGCCACCGATGATCCGCGCGGCACGCAACACGGCGTGCCGGGCGTTTCTGCCGAGCCCTTTGAAGCCGTCTTCACCGATGCCTATTACCGTCAGCCAGGGCGACATATGAATTCCTTGAACGACATCCGACGGGCAGGCTTTTCATGCCGTCGGACAAAGCAGGCATAATACCGCGCCTTGACCCGCGAACCGGTAGCCCCGTGAACCCAATCCCTGCTCTGAACACCTTGCGCCCCTCGGCTTGCCCGGGGTTGCTGCGTATCGTCCAGGCGTTGGACGGCGGCATTTGCCGGATCAAACTGGCCGGCGGCGCGATCAGCGCCGCACAAGCCCATGCCGTGGCGGACGCGGCCCAGGCCTATGCGGGCGGGGTGATCGAGGCGACCAACCGCGCCAACCTGCAGATCCGCGGGATCGGTGCCGAGCAGCAGGCTTTGATCGCGATGCTCCTTGCCGCAGGCCTCGGCCCCAGCACCGCCGCCGGTGACGACGTGCGCAACCTGATGCTCAGCCCCAGCGCCGGTATCGACCCGCAGATGCTGTTCGATACGCGCCCGCTGGCCGACCAGATCCTTGCCACCCTGCAAAACCACACGCGCTTCCACGAGCTGTCGGCCAAGTTCGCGGTGCAACTGGATGGCGGTGAAACCCTGGCGATGCTCGAACATCACCATGACCTGTGGCTGTCGGCCTTTGAGCAGGGCGGCGAAACACTGCTCGCGTTCGGCCTGGCCGGCTGCCCGGGGTTGGATGCGCCGTTGGCGGCCGTGCGCTTGGAGCAGGGGCATGCCTTGGTGGTGGCGGTGTTGGAACGGTTTCTGGACCTGACCACGCCGGCGCAAACACGCATGCGTCATCTGCCTGTGGATAACTTCCTGGTCGGGCTGGACCTGCCGTTATTGCCGGTCGATGGCTTCAAGCGCCCGGCCAGCGGGGCGTGGCTGCACCTGGGAAGTTATCCACAGCATCAGCACGGTCGGGTCTACGTCGCCGCCGTGACGCCGCTGGGTCGACTCGACGCCTCCATGCTCAAGGGCGCCGCGCAACTCGCCGATGAGTATGGCGACGGCACGCTGCGCTTTACCCCCTGGCAAGGTCTGCTGCTGCCCAACGCCAAATGCCAGGATGCCGCCGCGATCACCGCGCGCCTGGAACAGCTGGGCTTCCTCTGCTCGGCCGACCAGCCGCTGGCGCAGTTGATCGCCTGCACCGGCTCCAGCGGCTGCGGCAAAGGCCTGGCCGATACCAAGGCCGACGCGATGCAACTGGCCGCGCTGCGCCCAGGCCACGCGGTACATCTGTCTGGCTGCGCGCGTTCCTGCGCCGCCGCGCACATCGCGCCGGTGACCTTGCTGGCGGTCAGCCCCGGCCATTACGACGTCTATTTTCGCGAAGCAGCCCAGCCCGGTTTCGGCCGGCTGCACGCGCGCACTCTTTCTATTGAAGCGGCGGGCGCCCTGCTGCGCGCTCACCCACGGAGCAACACCGATGATTGATTACATCCGCGACGGTCAGGAGATCTATCGCAACTCCTTCGCCATTATTCGCGCGGAAGCCAGGTTGGAGCGCATCCCGGCCGACCTGGAAAAACTCGCGGTGCGCGTGATTCATGCCTGCGGCATGGTCGAGGCGATCGACGGCCTGCAGTTCTCCGCAGGCGCAGGCAAGGCCGGGCGCGAGGCGCTGGCCGCCGGTGCGCCGATTCTGTGCGATGCGCGGATGGTGTCCGAAGGCGTGACCCGTGCGCGGCTGCCGGCCAACAACGAAGTGATCTGTACCCTGCGCGACGAACGCGTGCCGGCGTTGGCGCAGAAGCTGGGCAACACCCGCTCCGCCGCCGCCCTGGAACTGTGGCGCCCGCACTTGGCCGGCAGTGTGGTGGTGATCGGCAATGCGCCGACCGCCTTGTTCTACCTGCTGGAAATGCTCGACGCCGGCGCGCCGAAACCGGCGTTGATCCTTGGCTTCCCGGTGGGCTTCGTCGGTGCCGCCGAATCCAAGGCGATGCTGGCCGCCGACAGCCGTGGCGTGCCGTTCGTGATCATGCAGGGCCGCCTGGGCGGCAGTGCGATGGCGGCTGCGGCGGTCAATGCCCTGGCCACGGAGGTCGAATAATGCCGGCACGCGGACGTTTGATCGGCCTGGGCGTCGGCCCCGGCGACCCGGAACTGATCACCCTCAAGGCCCTGCGCCTGCTGCGCGAATCGCCGGTGGTGGCGTACTTCGTGGCCAAGGGCAAAAAGGGCAACGCCTTCGGCATCATCGAAGACCACCTGGTGGCGCAGCAAACCCTGATGCCGCTGGTGTACCCGGTGACCACCGAAGCGTTGCCGGCGCCGCTGTCCTATGAACAGGTGATCAGCGATTTCTACGACAGCGCCAGCCAGGACGTCGCCGCGCACCTGGACGCCGGCCGCGATGTGGCGGTGATCTGTGAAGGTGACCCGTTCTTCTACGGCTCCTACATGTACCTGCATGACCGCCTGGCCGAGCGCTACGAAGCGCAGGTCATTCCCGGCGTGTGTTCGATGCTCGGTGGCGCCTCGGTGCTCGGCGCGCCGCTGGTGTATCGCAACCAGAGCCTGTCGGTGCTGTCGGGGGTGCTGCCCCATGAAGACCTCAAGCGTCGCCTGGCGGATGCCGACGCGGCGGTGATCATGAAGCTGGGGCGCAACTTCCCCAAGGTGCGCCAGGTGCTCGAAGAACTCGGCCTGGCCGAGCGTGCGCTGTATGTGGAGCGCGCGACCATGGCCAACCAGAAAATCGTCCCGCTGGATCAAGTCGAGCCGATGTCCTCGCCGTATTTCTCGCTGATCATCGTGCCCGGTGAACGGTGGCAAGGTTGATGCGCCCGGCGATTGTCATCCTCGGGCAGGGCAGCCTGGCCACGGCGCGCAGGATTGCGCAGGTGTATCCGGGCGCGGTGATCCACGGCCTGCAGGGCCGGGTCGACGGCGCGGACCAGAGCTACCGCGAATTCGGCGCGACCCTGCGCCAGCTCTATCAGCAAGGCACGCCGCTGATCGCGCTGTGCGCCGCCGGTATCGTGATCCGTACCCTGGCGCCGCTGCTGCTGGAAAAAGGCGAAGAGCCCGCCGTACTGGCCGTGGCCGAAGACGGCAGCGCGGTGGTGCCGTTGCTCGGTGGCTTGGGCGGGGTGAATGACATGGCGCGGGAGATTGCCGCGGCGTTGGGCGTGGCCGCCGCGATCACCACCAGTGGCGAGCTGCGTTTCGGCACGTGCCTGCTCAACCCGCCGGCCGGTTATCAACTGGCGGACCTGGAGCTGGGCAAGCGCTTCGTCAGCGACCTGCTTGCCGGCGAAAGCGTGCGTATCGAAGGCGCGGCGCCGTGGCTTGACCAGGCCAACCTGGCGCAGGACCGACAGGCGCGCCTGGCGATCCACGTAGGCAGCGCCGAGCGCGTACCGGCGGCCAACGAGTTGCTGATTTATCCACAGAGCGTGTGCGTCACCTGCAAGCCCGGCGCGCAATTGGCGCAGCGTGTGCGTGGCGCGTTGCATGCCTCGGGGATTGCCCTGCAGTCACTGGCCTGCCTGTTGGCCAGCGATACCCAGATGGCCGAACCGTCGTTGCACGAAGCGGCGTTGGAATTAGGCGTGCCGCTGCGTTTCGCCGAGGTGGAGCAAGCGGCGGACATCGTTGTTTCGGTCGCCGAGCAGCCCTTGGACGTGTCCCAGGTCGGTCGCCCGCGTGGCCGTCTTGCGGTGATCGGCCTTGGCCCTGGCGCCGCCGACCTGATGGTGCCGGCGGTGAAGGCCGAACTGGCGCGCTGTACCGATGTGCTGGGGTACGAAACCTACGTCCGCATGGCCGGGCCGTTCCGCGACGATCAGGTGCAGCACTGCACCGACAACCGTGAAGAAATGCAGCGCGCCCGCCACGCTTTCGCGCTGGCCGCTCAAGGCCGGTCGGTGGTGGTGGTGTCGTCCGGTGACCCTGGTGTGTTCGCCATGGCGGCGGCGGTGATCGAGGCGCTGCACGAGTCCGACGACCCGGCCTGGCACCAGGTCGAGCTGGAAATCCTGCCGGGCGTTTCCGCGTCCCTGGCCACCGCCGCCCAGGCCGGCGCGCCGTTGGGGCACGACTTCTGCGTGATGTCGCTGTCGGACAACCTCAAGCCCTGGTCGATCATCGAGCAGCGCCTGGACCTCGCGTCCCAGGCCGACCTGGCCCTGGCGTTCTACAACCCGATCTCGCGTGCGCGGCCGTGGCAACTGGGGCGTGCCCTGGAGATTGTCGCGCAACACCGCAACGCCGCAACGCCGGTGGTGCTGGGCCGCGATATCGGGCGACCGGGCCAGACCCTGCGCGTGACCACGCTGGGGCAATTGACCCCGGAACAGGTGGACATGCGGACCATGGTGCTGATCGGCTCGTCCACCACCTGCGCGTTCCCGCGCGCCGGCGGCGGTGAGTGGGTGTACACGCCGCGCTGGTATGGCGAAAAACCGGCCTCCTGAAAAGCGCCGCGCGAGCGCCGGAAAGCTCCGAATGACGCTGGGTGAACACCTGCCGTGATTCGGGGCTTTTTCTTTTTTTATCGATGAAATCCGGAACTGCCCGTGGGGCGCCCAACGAATGCTGGGCTGCGCTTTGCGAGCGCTGCCGGCAAGGGATGTTTGTCGTGTGGAAAGCCCGTCGGCGCCTGGACTAGTGTGGACACACGCCCCATGTGGGGTGCTTGTGGAGAACTGAAAATGGAGCGACATCACAGAAGGATCAACAGCACCAAGCGGCGCAAATTGATTGCCGCCTATAAGCTGCCCGGCGCGCCGGGGACGCACGCGGCTTTACCGCTGGATACCGAGGACGGCTGCAACGCGGCGGTGGTCAACAATGGCGTGATCTCGTTCGCCGACGGCCTGAGCGGCTTGAACCGCGAATACATCCGCAAAAGCTATCTGTTGGCCAGCAGCTACGTCAGCGATGTCTTGAAGATCAGTCGCGGCACGGAGGGCTGGTACGACGAATTTATCAAGGTGATGATCAGCCTGGGCTGGCTGCCGGTGCGCAGCCGGTTCGAGCGGGTCTCAAGCGCCGGCAAGGGGCTGACGGTGCAACTGGCGGCGCTGAATATCATCGCCACCCTGCTGGCCTCGACCTCACTGGCCGGGCCTCTGCTGACGGCGCTGCCGAAACTGGCCGCCGATGCGCTGGAAACATTGAAACAGATGCCGGCGTCATTCGAGCTGTTCAAGCGCAATAGCAGCGTGCATCAGGGCGGCGATTTTGGCTTGGCGTCCTGCGCCGAAACCGACGGCGAAGTCATGATGGTGCTGGTGACCTACAGCTCCCATGGCGTCAGCAAGCACGTGGGGCTGCCTTTTCTTGAGTGGGACAGTTCCTCGTTCGAGGCCTTCAGCGGGCAAACCTGCCTGGTGCTGAATACCTCGGTGGTCAACGAAAAAACCATCCAGTTGATGCGTGAGAGTGCGGGCGACAAGGTGCAACTGGCGATCGCCAAATACCGGATCTAAGGCACCAGGTAGCCGCGCACCCCGGTAAAGATGATTTGTGCGGCCAAGGCGCACACGAACAAGCCCATCAAGCGACTGACAATCTGCAAGCCCTGGTCACCGAGAATCCGTTCGATACGGTTGGACAAATACAGCACCACGCCCACCGTGAAGCTGGCCAGGGCGATGCTGAGGATGGCGGCGATTTTGTCGTCCCAATGGGGCTGGCTGACGCCCATCACCAGCAGCGCCCCGATGGTGCCGGGGCCGACGGTGAGGGGAATGGTCAGCGGAACGATGGTCACGTCCTGCTGCACGTTATCGGTCTGCACCGCCGACTTGCCCTGCGCCATGCCCAGGGCCGAGATGAACAGCACGCTGCCGGCGCCGATGCGGAAAGCGTCCACGGTGATGCCGAACACGCTGAAAATCACCCGGCCGAACAGGTAGAGCAAGACGCTCGACACCAGCGTCGCCAACGCCACTTTCCAGGCCAGGCGTCGCCGTTCTTTGCTCGAATAGCCGCGGGTCAGGCTGATAAAACAGGACAACACGAAGAACGGGCTGTAGAGCACCAGCATCTTCAGGTAAACGCTGAATAACACGTGGAGCATGGGGGTGGCTCGCGACAGAAGGAGATTGGCGGAGTCTATCAGGCGACAGAGATCAAATGTGGGAGGGAGCTTGCTCCCGATAGCGGTGTGACAGTCAGCTTATTTGTAACTGTTCCAGCGCTATCGGGAGCAAGCTTGCCATCGCCGGCTTTCAGTCGATGCATAGGTGACTGGTCCGCCGCCATCGGGGGCAAGCCCCCTCCCACATAGGATCTGTGGTGTTCATCCATTGTGTGGCAGACGCAGGCTCAGTGTGGGAGGGGGCTTGCTCCCGATGGCGGTGTGACCGTCAGCTTATTTGTAACTGTTCCAGCGCTATCGGGAGCGAGCTTGCCATCGCTGTCTTTCAGTCGATGCATAGGTGACTGGTCCACCGCCATCGGGGGCAAGCCCCTCCCACATAGGATCTGTGGTGTTCATCCATTGTGTGGCAGACGCAGGCTCAGTGTGGGAGGGGGCTTGCCCCCGATGGCGGTGTGACAGTCAGCTTATTTGTAACTGTTCCAGCGCTATCGGGAGCGAGCTTGCCATCGCTGTCTTTCAGTCGATGCATAGGTGACTGGTCCACCGCCATCGGGGGCAAGCCCCCTCCCACATTCGATCGCATTTGACGTTAAGAGGGTGCATGCTCCGGCCGTGGCTGACGCTGCGCCACCCAGTACTCCACCAGCTCGCGCAATTGTGACAATTCCACCGGCTTGGCCATGTGCCCGTCCATCCCGGCCTGGCGTGCGCGCTCTTTGTGTTCCGAGAGGATATGTGCGGTGAGCGCCACCACCGGCGTGCGAATGCGCTGGTGGCTGACTTCCCAGGCCCGCAACTGTTGGGTCGCGGAGAAGCCATCGAGGATCGGCATTTCACAGTCCATCAACACCAGATCATAGCGCTGGGCCTTCATCGCCTGCAGGGCTTCTTCGCCGTTGCTCGCGGTGTCCGGGTTGAGGTTGAGCTTGCCGAGCATGCCGCGGATGACTTTGGTGGAGATGCTGTTGTCTTCGGCCACCAGGATGCGGAAGTCGCTGGGCACGATGATGGCCGCCGGCGCGTTGAGGGGCGCGCGTGGCTGCCCGCCGCCTTTGCTGCGCTGGGTCAGTTCGTCGGCCAGGGTGGTCTTGAGGGTATAGCCGGCCACCGGCTTGGCGAGGATGCGCTTGATCCCGCAATTGCGCGCGATGATCTTGCTTGGCGCGTTACTGATGCCGGTGAGCATGATCAGCAGGATGTCGTGGTTGAGGCTCGGGTCTTCCTTGATCTTGGCCGCCAGTTGCATGCCGGTCATGCCGGGCATGTTCTGGTCCAGCAGCACCACGTCGAAGTAATCACGCAGGTGCGCCTTGGTGCGCAACAACGCCAGGGCTTCCTTGCCCGACGGCACGGCGCTGACATTCAGGCCCCAGGCGGTGCATTGCTGCACCAGCACTTTGCGGCAGGTGTCGTTGTCGTCCACCACCAGTACCCGCGCACCCTTGAGCGGGCCGTCGAGGTCGGAGGTCGGGTGTTCCAGGCGTTCCGGGTCCAGCGGCAGGGTCAGCCACAGGGTGCTGCCTTGTTGTGCGCCGCTCTTGATGCCGAATTCGCCGTTCATCAACAGGATCAACTGGCGCGCGATGACCAGGCCCAGGTGGCCGCTCAAGCGGGTGGCCGAGAGGAAGTTCTTGCTGTGCAGTTCGCTGTGCAGCAACGCATCGCGTTCGGCGGCTTCCATTGGCAGGCCGCTGTCCTGCACGGCAATGCGCAGGCGCGGCTTGGGGCTGCGCTCGTCGAGGGCGACGACGATCAACACTTCGCCTTCATCGGTTTTCTGCAGGGCGTTTTCCAGCAGGCTCAACATCGCCTGGCGCAGGCGCGTCGGGTCGCCGCTGATCACCCGCGGCACCTGGGGCTGGATAAAGCTGATCAGCTCGACGTTCTGCTGCTCGGCCTTGGCGCGGAAGATGCTCAGGCAGTCGTCGATCAGCGCATTGAGGTCGAACTGCACGTCGTCCAATTCGATCTGCCCGGATTCCAGCTTGGAGATATCGAGGATTTCGTTGATCAGTGTGAGCAGTTCGTTACCGGCGCTGTGGATCGTCTGCACATAGTCGCGCTGTTTGACCGACAACGGCGTGCCCAGCAGCAGCTCGGTCATGCCCAGCACGCCGTTCATGGGGGTACGGATTTCGTGGCTGATCTTCGCCAGGAACTCGGCCTTGGCGGCGATTTCGGCGTTGCTGGCCGCCAGCTCGCGGCTGAGGCTGAAGCGTGCTTCGACGATGGCGCGCTGGCGTTCGCCGAGGGCCAGGCTCATCAGCAGGCCACTGAGGCAGATAAAGCTGAGCAGGGTAATGATCAAGCCTTGCGGCGCCAGCAGCGTGAGGCCAAGCAAGGCAGGCAGGATGATCAGTGTGCCGATGTTGAACACCACCATCCCGGCCACGAACAACCGCGCCGGCCGGTAGCCTTTTTGCCAGTGATAGGCCGAGACAAACAACATGCTCAGGCCGGCCAGGGCCACCAGGGCGTAAGTGATGATGTTCAGCGGCAACGTGTTGACGAACAACAGCAGCAGGCCGCACAGCACGATCAACAGAATGTCGGCCATCAACAGTTTGTTCAGCGGGTGCGGGCCCAGCGGCATGAAGAAGCGATAGGCAAACATCAGCCCGCACGGTGCGGTCAGCAGCAGGGCGAGGTAGGCGCCCGGCGTCTGGATCGCGTGCCAGTTCTGCAGCCATGGCCCCAGCAGGTTGAGCAGCAACGCCAGGCTGAGCAGCAGCAGCACTTCGCAGGCCGCCAGCCACAGGCTGCTGCGTGAGCGGTGGTAGGCGAAGCGGGAGAGGTTGTGCAGGATCAGCATCAGCAGGCAGCCGAACAGCAGGCCGTAGATCAGCGTCTGGCTTTGGTCGGCGGCGGCGAGTACGGCCGGCTCCAGGGTGATATAGGGGCGCAGTTCGTGTTCCGAGACCAGGCGCAGGTACACCTCAAGGGGCTTCGGGCTCTGGGGCATCGGCAGCATGAAGTCGCTGCTGGGCAGCGGGCGCTCGGCCTGGGGCTGGCGCGTGCCGGTGGTTTGCTGTTCCACCAGGGTGTCGCCATCCAGCACATACAGACTCAGGAGGGAGACGTCCGGGGCAAACACCCGCAGCACTTGCTCGTGCTGGCCGGGTTGCAGCTTGAAGCGTACCCACAACGCACCGTCCGGCTCGGCGGCAGTGATCCGGTCCAGTTCGATGGGGCTGAATTGATTGGTGTAGCGGGGCGAACGGATATCGCTCAGTTGCAGGTCGGCCTGTTCATCAAGCAATACTGCCCAGCCACTGCCTTGCGCAGCGGCCTGGGCCGGGAGCAAACAGAGCAGTGTCAGCAGACTGACAGTGAAACCTATGGCGATCCTGAGCCAGCGCACGGCGAAATCCCTTCGTAGGTTGAAGCACGGGTTAACTATGCGCGGGGTCATACGAGTACGGCAAGGGCCAGAGGCCCTTACCTAACCGAACGGATAGCGACTTAATGAGTCTCGCCACGTTCACGGGCAATCGCGCGATAGCCGATATCTTTACGGTAGAAGCAGCCGTTCCAGCTGATTTTTGCCGCCAGTTTGTAAGCCTGTTGCTGTGCAGCGTCGACACTGGCGCCCATCGCGGTGGCACATAGCACACGGCCACCTGCGGTCACCACCTTGCCGTCCTGCAGCGCAGTGCCCGCATGGAACACTTTGCCTTCCAGCGTCGCCGCCGCGTCCAGGCCTTCAATCACATCGCCCTTGGCGTAGTCGGCCGGGTAACCGCCGGCTGCCAGCACAATGCCGACGCTCGGGCGTGGGTCCCACTGGGCTTCAACCTTGTCCAGGGCCTGGGCCAGCGCGGCTTCCACCAGCAGCACCAGGCTCGATTGCAGGCGCAGCATCACCGGTTGGGTTTCCGGGTCGCCGAAGCGGCAGTTGAACTCGATGACCTTCGGGTTACCGGCCTTGTCGATCATCAGACCGGCGTAGAGGAAGCCGGTGTAGACGTTGCCTTCATCGGCCATGCCGCGCACGGTCGGCCAGATCACCAGGTCCATCACACGCTGATGCACTTCGCTGGTCACGACCGGGGCCGGGGAGTAAGCCCCCATGCCGCCGGTGTTCGGGCCGCTGTCGCCGTCGCCGACGCGCTTGTGGTCCTGGCTGGTGGCCATCGGCAGGACGTTCTTGCCGTCGACCATCACGATGAAGCTGGCTTCTTCGCCGTCGAGGAATTCTTCGATGACCACGCGCGAACCGGCTTCACCGAAGGCGTTGCCAGCGAGCATGTCGCGCACGGCGTCTTCGGCTTCCTGCAGGGTCATGGCGACGATCACGCCTTTGCCCGCGGCCAGGCCGTCGGCCTTGATCACGATTGGCGCGCCTTTTTCACGCAGGTAAGCCAGGGCCGGCTCGATCTCGGTGAAGTTCTGGTAGTCGGCGGTCGGGATCTTGTGGCGCGCCAGGAAATCCTTGGTGAATGCCTTGGAACCTTCCAGCTGGGCCGCGCCGGCGGTCGGGCCGAAGCAGTCCAGGCCGCGGCTGCGGAACAGGTCGACGACACCGGCAACCAGCGGCACTTCCGGACCAACGATAGTCAGGGAAACATTTTTCTCGGCGAAATCCGCCAGTTGTTCCAGGGCCAGCACGTCGATGGCGACGTTTTCGCACTTGGCTTCAATGGCGGTGCCGGCGTT
This sequence comes from Pseudomonas sp. K8, assembly GCF_014889455.1. NCBI lineage: Bacteria > Pseudomonadati > Pseudomonadota > Gammaproteobacteria > Pseudomonadales > Pseudomonadaceae > Pseudomonas > Pseudomonas sp. K8. The sequence continues at coordinate 18,606 of NZ_VJWO01000063.1, read as the reverse complement.
GCCGGGGGCTACGAATACTTTCTGGACGCGTGGGTCCTGGGCAACTTTCCAGGCCAGGGCGTGTTCACGGCCACCGCTGCCAATAATCAAGACATTCATTTCAAAAACCTCTGAGAAACGCTGTGCTTCTCTGTAGGAGCGAGCTTGCTCGCGAAGGTCGTCAACGATAACGAGGGAAACCTGACACCTCGTGGCGTTTTTGAGTTTTTCGCGAGCAAGCTCGCTCCTACAGTCGGGAAGCGGTGCTGTTTAGTGACGGAAGTGGCGCATGCCGGTGAAGACCATGGCGATGCCGGCTTCGTCAGCCGCAGCAATCACTTCGGCATCACGCATCGAGCCGCCTGGCTGGATCACTGCGGTGACGCCGGCCTTGGCCGCGTTGTCCAGACCGTCGCGGAACGGGAAGAACGCGTCGGACGCCATCACCGAGCCCGCTACCTGCAAACCGGCATGTTCAGCCTTGATCGCGGCGATGCGCGCCGAGTTCACGCGGCTCATCTGGCCGGCGCCGACACCGATGGTCTGGCGGTTCTTGGCGTAGACGATGGCGTTGGACTTAACGTACTTGGCCACTTTCCAGGCGAAGATCAGGTCGTTGATTTCCTGCTCGGTCGGCGCGCGCTTGGTCACCACTTTCAGGTCGGCGCTGCTGATCATGCCGATGTCGCGGCTTTGCACCAGCAGGCCGCCGTTGACGCGCTTGTAGTCCCAGGCAGGGGCACGTTCGGGCGACCACTCGCCGCAGGCCAGCAGGCGCACGTTGGCTTTGGCGGCCACGATGGCGCGGGCTTCCTCGCTGACGGACGGGGCGATGATCACTTCGACGAACTGACGATCGACGATGGCCTTGGCGGTCGCGGCGTCGAGTTCGCGGTTGAAGGCGATGATGCCGCCGAAGGCCGATTCGGTGTCGGTGGCGTAGGCCAGTTCGTAAGCCTGGCGGATGCCGCCTTCAGCGTCCGGGCTCACGGCCACGCCGCACGGGTTGGCGTGCTTGACGATCACGCAGGCCGGCTTGACGAAGCTCTTCACGCATTCCAGCGCGGCGTCGGTGTCGGCCACGTTGTTGTAGGACAGTTCTTTGCCTTGCAGCTGGGTCGCGGTGGCGATGCCCACTTCGGCCGGCTTGGCTTCCACGTAGAACGCCGCGCTCTGGTGCGGGTTCTCGCCGTAGCGCATTTCCTGGGCCTTGATGAACTGGCTGTTGAAGGTCCGCGGGAACTGGCTGCGACCTTCTGTGCTGAGGGTCTCGGCGGCCTGGTTCACGGTGCCCATGTAGTTGGCGATCATGCCGTCGTAGGCGGCGGTGTGTTCGAACGCCTTGAGCATCAGGTCGAAACGCTGGGCGTAGGTCAGGCCACCGGCTTTGAGGTTTTCAAGCACCTGGGCGTAGTCGCTGGCGTTGACCACGATGGCCACGTCTTTGTGGTTCTTGGCGGCCGAGCGAACCATGGTCGGGCCGCCGATATCGATGTTTTCGATGGCGGTCGGCAGGTCGCAGCCCGGCTTGTTGATGGTGGCTTCGAACGGGTAGAGGTTGACGGCCACCAGATCGATCGGCTTGATGCCGTGCTCGTTCATGATGGCATCGTCGATACCGCGACGGCCGAGGATGCCACCATGGATTTTCGGGTGCAGGGTCTTGACCCGACCGTCCATCATCTCTGCGAAACCGGTGTAGTCCGCGACTTCTACTGCGGCCACGCCGTTGTCTCGCAGCAGTTTGAAGGTCCCGCCCGTGGAGAGGATTTCCACGCCCAGGGCTTCCAGCCCCCGGGCAAATTCGAGAACCCCGGTCTTGTCGGAGACACTGATCAAGGCGCGGCGGATCGGCAGGCGGGTAGTCTGGTCGGTCATTTCAATTTCCATCAAAAGCAAAGGAGTCAGCAAAAAAGGCGACCGGTTTTACGCGGGCGCCTTTCTGGTCGGATTGAATGCTTACAGCAAATCGTATTGTTTGAGCTTTTTGCGCAAGGTGCCACGGTTGAGGCCCAGCAGCTCACTGGCTTTGGTCTGGTTGCCCTTGACGTAGTTCATCACGCTTTCGAGCAAGGGCGCCTCGACTTCGGAGAGCACGAGGTTGTACACGTCCGTGACGGAAGCGCCCTCAAGGTGGGCGAAATAATTGTGCAGCGCCTTCTCGACACTCCCGCGAAGGGTCTGGCCTTCTTCGCTCGGCGTGTTGAGGTGCTGTTTCAAATTGACGTTGTCGCTCACGGGTGTTGTTCCACTCACTAAAGTCTCGGTCATCATCGTCATGCGGCCACCCCCTCTCCGTCCCCTGTCACCAGGCTCTTGTCACGTTCGCTGAAGAACTCACGAACGTTGGCGCACTGTGCTTCCGTATCATCCAAACGATTGAAGTGGGCGCGAAACTCCCTGGCGCCCGGCAGGGTTGCGAGATACCAGCCGACATGCTTGCGAGCAATGCGTACTCCCATCACGTCTCCGTAGAAGGCGTGCAGGGCGGCCAGATGCTCTAGCAGAATACGTTCCACCTCGATCAACCCCGGTGCCGGCAACAGCTCGCCGGTACGCAGAAAGTGTTCGACTTCACGAAAAATCCATGGCCGCCCCTGGGCGGCCCGGCCAATCAACAGGCCATCGGCACCGGTCGCATGCAGCACGCGCCGGGCTTTCTCGGCTGAGTCGATATCGCCATTGGCAAATACCGGCATCGACACGGCCTGCTTGATCGCGGCAATGGTGTCGTACTCGGCTTCGCCGGTGTAAAGATCGGCGCGGGTGCGGCCATGCACCGCCAGCGCTGAAATACCCGCCTGTTCGGCGATCTTCGCCACCGTCAGGCCATTCTTGTTGTCCCGGTCCCAGCCGGTACGAATCTTCAGGGTGACCGGTACATCCACTGCGGCGACAACGGCCTGCAGGATCTCGGCGACCAACTGCTCATCCTTCAACAGCGCGGAACCGGCGGCCTTGTTGCAGACCTTCTTGGCCGGACAGCCCATGTTGATGTCAATGATCTGCGCGCCCAGCTCCACGTTGGCCCGGGCCGCCTCCGCCAGCATCTGTGCGTCGCCACCGGCGATCTGTACCGAGCGGGGCTCGGGATCACCTTCGTGGATCATGCGCAGCCGCGATTTGCGGGTGTTCCACAAGCTCATGTCGCTGGTGACCATTTCCGAGACTACTAGACCCGCGCCCAAACGCTTGCACAGCTGACGAAAGGGCTGGTCGGTGACTCCCGCCATTGGCGCGAGAATCAAACCATTGTGCAATGTGTATGGGCCGATGCGTACCGCCGACATAGGACTTCCCTGTTGTGGGGCCGGATCATTAGAGTTCGAAAAAGGGTTGGCATGATACCCGCTCTCGATGACTGGATAAAGGCTGAATTGGATAAAATCTGAACAGTTATTTCTTTATCGCCACCGGTTTGGTTGCCGGCGGTCCAGTCAATAATCCGTCGTCAAACCTCGATGACCGCGCCGATTCACTCGGGCGAATGAAAGCTCAGGCTGTAATTCACCGCTTTGTTGCCGGGGTCGAGGATGTCCAGGGAGATATGGATCGGCGTCTGCGACGGCATTTCACTGACCCCGGCCAGCTCACCGCTCAGGTATTCGGCGGGCTTGAAGCGCCGACTGGCGATCAGGTTGCCGTTCAGGTCGGCAAAGCGCAGTTCCAGCAACGGGAACGGCTGGGAGAACGTCGCGCGGTTATAGATGATTGCATCCACCACCAGCGCGCCGGCGAATTCAGGATGGCTGCGCACCACCAGGTTGCTGCTCTTGATGTGCGCGATATCGACCCGTGATGGCACCGTGCAGCCCAATGTCGGGCACAGTTGCTGGAACCACGGGCGATAGGCGTCCTGGCGCGCCAGGTCGTCGAACTGGTAGGCAATGTACTGGCCGGCGAGGCCGGCGGCGGCGATCAGCACCAGCAACAGCCAGAGCAGGCGACGGCCCCAGCCCGACGGGCGTTTGCCGGCGTACAAGTGCAGCGGGTCATCTTCGAGGTCCTGCAGCAGCTCGTCGTGGGCGCTGGCGGCGCTGCGCGAGCGCTTGCGGCCTTGGGGGCGCTCGTCGGGTTCCGGCGCGTCCACGTCGTCGCTGACCGCGCTCACGGGTGGGTCGAGTTCGTCGTCTTCATCGGCAGGCGTGGAGCGTAGCGGCGGTTCATCGTCGATGTCGTCGGTGGCGAGGGACATCGACGGTTCGGTGCGCTGTTTAGTCGCAGGGGCATTTGCCGGTTCAGGTTCGTCTTCGGGCGCTTTGCCGCGTTCTTCAGGCGGTTCGCTGAACAGGCTGGCGGCCCATTTTTCTTCCTCGGCCTTGATCGTGTCGCGGCTGGCGCTGAGGGCATCTTCCTTTTTGCGTCGGTCGGCGCTGCCTTGCCGGCGTTCCGCGCCCAGCGGCTGGGTGTGTTGAATCTCGCGGCGTTCCAGCTTGGCCAGTTCTTTGTCCAGGTCCAGGTTGTCCAGGTCCAGCTCTTGCGCGGTCCACTGTTTCTGGCTGATCGCCCGCGGCGCCTCGGCGGCGTGCTCCGCTGCGGCCGGCTGTTCAGGCTTCGGCGCTTGCGCGTGGGCGCGCTGCTCCAGCAACTGGCGCGCGGCGTTGAACACTTGCAGGCACGAGCCGCAGCGCACCACGCCGCGCGCCACGTTCAACTGAGCGTGGCTGACGCGAAAGCGCGTTTGGCAATGGGGACACTGGGTGACGAAACTGTCGGTCATGCGGCCATCCGATTCAGGCAAGCGCTCATTCTAGCGCCGACGCCCGCTGATGCGTACCCAGCCATCACGATTGGCGATCGGGTCGAGCTCGAAATCCTGGGCGTAGGCTGCGGCCACGTCTTCACCCTGTTCGGCGAGGATGCCCGACAGCGCCAGGCGGCCACCCGGCTTGACCAGGCTCGACAGCTGCGGCGCCAGGGCCACCAGCGGGCCGGCGAGGATATTGGCGACCAGCACATCAGCCTGCACCTGGGGCAATTGCTCCGGCAGGTACAGTGGGAATTTGCCTTCAGCAATGTGGTTGCGCCCGGCGTTATCGCGGGAGGCTTCCAGGGCCTGTACGTCGATATCGGTGCCGACGGCTTCCTTGGCGCCCAACAACAGGGCGGCAATCGCCAGAATCCCCGAGCCGCAGCCGAAGTCCAGCACGTGGCAATCGTTCAGGTCCTGGCCGTCCAGCCATTCCAGGCACAGCGCGGTGGTCGGGTGCGTGCCGGTGCCGAACGCCAGGCCCGGGTCCAGCAGCAGGTTCACCGCGTCCGGCTCGGGGGCGGCGTGCCAGCTCGGCACGATCCACAGGCGCTGGCCGAAACGCATCGGCTGGAAGTTGTCCATCCAGCTGCGTTCCCAGTCCTGGTCTTCGATGATTTCGCTGTGGTGCTCGGGCAGCGGGCCGCCGGTGAGCAGTTCCATATGGGCCAGGACGCTGGCGGCATCGGTGCCGTCTTCGAACAGGGCCAGCAAGTGGGTGTGGGACCACAGCGGGGTGGTGTTGAGTTCCGGCTCGAAGATCGGCTGGTCTTCGGCGTCCATGAAGGTCACCGAGACGGCGCCCACTTCAAGGAACGCGTCTTCGTAGGTTTCGGCTTGTTCTGGGCTGATGGCGAGACGGACTTGCAGCCAAGGCATGGCGGGCACCTTTGAAAAAAATGAGTGTGCAGCGGGGAGGGGCTGCGAAAGCGCGCAAGTTTACGCGAGCGTGGAGAAGAAGACGACTGTACTGACAGTACGCCGACCAAATGTGGGAGGGGGCTTGCCCCCGATAGCGGTGTGTCAGTCTCAGTATCTATGACTGAACCACCGCCATCGGGGGCAAGCCCCCTCCCACATTTGGACTGTGTACATCTTCAAAATGGAGGGGCCACAAACAACAAAGCCGCCCGAAGGCGGCTTTGTTGGGTGGAGCACTTACTGGTTGGCCAGTTTGTGTTCCAGGTAGTGAATGTTCACACCACCTTCGCAGAAGCCTTCATCGCGGACCAGATCCCGATGCAGCGGGATGTTGGTCTTGATGCCGTCGACCACGATTTCGTCCAGGGCGTTACGCATACGGGCCATGGCCTCGTCGCGGGTGGCGCCCCAGGTGATCAGCTTGCCGATCAACGAGTCGTAGTTGGACGGAACCTTGTAGCCGCTGTACAGGTGCGAATCGACGCGAACGCCGTTGCCGCCTGGCGCATGGAAATGCTTGACCAGGCCTGGACTCGGGATAAAGGTTTTCGGGTCTTCGGCGTTGATCCGGCACTCCAGGGAGTGGCCGTGGATCTTCACGTCGTCCTGGGTGAAGGACAGCTCGTTACCGGCGGCGATGCTCAGCATCTCCTTGACGATATCGATACCGGTGACCATCTCCGAAACCGGGTGTTCTACCTGCACGCGAGTGTTCATCTCGATGAAGTAGAAACGGCCGTTCTCGTAGAGGAACTCGAAAGTGCCGGCGCCACGGTAGTTGATGTCGATGCACGCCTTGACGCAACGCGCCAGGACTTCCGCACGGGCTTTCTCGTCGAGGCCCGGTGCCGGTGCTTCTTCCAATACCTTCTGGTGACGACGTTGCAGCGAGCAATCGCGGTCGCCCAGGTGGATGGCGTGGCCCTGGCCGTCGGACAGCACCTGCACTTCCACGTGACGTGGGTTGGTCAGGTACTTCTCCAGGTAGACCATCGGGTTGCCGAACCAGGCAGCCGCTTCGGAGCGCGTCTGCTTGGCCGCTTCGATCAGGTCTTCTTCCTTGTGTACCACGCGCATGCCGCGACCACCGCCGCCGCCTGCGGCCTTGATGATCACCGGGTAACCGACTTCGCGACCGATGCGCAGCGCAGTGGTCTCGTCCTCGGGCAGCGGGCCGTCGGAGCCTGGAACGGTCGGCACGCCGGCCGCGATCATGGCGTCCTTGGCCGAAACCTTGTCACCCATCAGGCGAATGGTCTCGGCTTTCGGGCCGATGAAGGCAAACCCGGATTTTTCCACCTGTTCGGCGAAATCGGCGTTTTCCGCGAGGAAGCCGTAGCCCGGGTGGATGCCATCAGCGCCGGTCACTTCCGCAGCGGCGATGATGTTCGAGACTTTCAGGTACGAGTTCGCAGCCAGTGGCGGGCCGATGCAGATGCTTTCGTCCGCCAGTTTCACGTGCATCAGTTCGGTATCGGCCGTCGAGTAAACAGCGACGGTCTTGATGCCCTCTTCCTTACAGGCGCGCAGGATACGCAGCGCGATCTCGCCGCGGTTGGCGATCAGGACTTTTTGCAGTTTCTTCGCAGGTTTCAACATCGAAGGCGCTCCGCGGTTCAAACGATGGTGAACAGCGGCTGGTCGTACTCAACCGGCTGACCGTTTTCTACCAGAATGGATTCGATGACACCGGCTTTTTCGGCCGTGATGTGGTTCATCATTTTCATCGCTTCCACGATGCAGATGGTGTCGCCTTCTTTCACGGTTTTGCCGACTTCAACGAAGGCTGGCGAACCCGGTGCCGGGGTGCGGTAGAACGTACCGACCATTGGCGACTTGGCCACGAAGCCGTTCAGCTTGGGTGCAGCAGGCTCGGCGGCGGCGACAGGCGCAGCGGCGACCGGAGCGGCAGCGGCAGGTGCCGGTGCTTGCATCTGCGGCGCGTAGAATTGCTGGGCCGGGGTCTTGCTGTGGCGGCTGATGCGTACAGACTCTTCGCCTTCCTTGATTTCCAGCTCGTCGATGCCGGATTCTTCCAGCAGTTCGATCAGTTTCTTAACTTTACGGATATCCATGAATCGTCAACTCCCAAGGGTCGGTCAGGGGCGCTTGGCCGGTTGTTCAAGTTGTTCCAGGGCGGCCTCCAGGGCCAGTCGATAACCGCTGGCGCCAAGGCCGCAGATCACACCTACCGCTACGTCGGAGAAGTAGGATTGATGGCGGAAAGGTTCGCGTTTGTACACGTTCGACAAATGCACTTCGATGAATGGGATGCTCACCGCCAGCAGCGCGTCACGTAATGCAACACTTGTGTGCGTAAAAGCGGCGGGATTGATCAGAATAAAGTCCACGCCTTCGCCGCGCGCGGCATGGATGCGATCAATCAATTCGTACTCGGCATTGCTTTGCAGGTACAGCAAATGGTGGCCGGCTTCACGGGCCCGTCGCTCCAGATCGAGGTTGATCTGTTCTAGGGTCACTGCCCCGTAGACGCCCGGTTCGCGGGTGCCGAGCAGGTTCAGGTTGGGTCCGTGAAGAACCAGTAAGGTCGCCATCGGCTGTTCCTTGTTATTGATGTGGGTACGGCAGAACCCGGCGACTATGCCGCAAAGCGTTTATGACTGTCCAGTTCTATGCAGTAGGCAGCACGATTAGCGAGGATTGCGCGAAATTTGTGACTGCGGCCCAAGATCCGGTCATTGGTAATACCGTCTTGAAACCTGTGGCGATCAAATGTGGGAGGGGGCTTGCCCCCGATAGCGGTGGATCAGTTACAGATATTGAGACTGGCACACCGCTATCGGGGGCAAGCCCCCTCCCACATTGGTTCTTCGCGTGGCGCTAGGTCGGGTCAGACGCGGAAGGCTTGGACGGCGGTGTTGAGTTGGCCGCCCAGCACCAACAGGTGTTCACCCTGGCTGCGGCCCTGGCCGATGCGCAGCAGGTTGTCCTCACCCAACTGATGAATCCGTTCGCTGTTATCGCGAATCTCACTCACCGCACCGCTTTGCTGCGCGGTCACATCGGCGATACGCACGGAGGTGTCGGAAATGGTCTGGATCGCCCCGACGATTTCATCCAGCGCGCCGTCGGCCGCTTGTGCTTGCTGGGCGGTGGCTTCGGCGTGTTCGACCTGCGCGCGCATGCCTTCCACCGACTGGCGGGCGGCGGTTTGCAGGCCGGCGATGAGGCCCTGGATTTCGGCGGTGGCGCCGGCGGTGCGCTGGGCCAGGGAGCGCACTTCGTCGGCGACCACGGCAAACCCCCGCCCTGCGTCTCCGGCGCGGGCGGCTTCAATGGCGGCATTGAGCGCCAGCAGGTTGGTCTGGTCGGCGATCGAGCGAATCACCGTCAACACGCCGCCAATGGTCGCGGACTCTTCGGCGAGTTTCTCGATCATCTGCGCGTTTTGCTGCACTTCGCCCACCAGCGCATGCAGCCCGGTCAGGCTCAGGCCGATCACCCGCTGGCCGTGCTTCACCGCCTGGCCCGCGCTGCGGCTGGCGCCGGCGGCCTGGCTGGCGTCCCCGGCGACTTGTTGAATGGTCGCTTCCAATTCGCCCAACGAATCGCGGATCTGCGCGGTGTCCCCGGCCTGCCGTTCGGCGCCATCATGCAGGCCGCTGCTCAGCTCGGCCAGGGCGCGGCTGCTGCCGGCGACTTCCTCGGCATTGCCGCGAATGGTGCCCACCAGGTCCACCAGGTAGGCGCGCAAGCGGTTGAGGGAGGCTTCGATGTCGCGCAGTTCGCGGTTGGTCTTGCCCAAGGCAATCGGTTGGCTGAAGTCGCCTTCGCCCCAGGTCGACAGGGCCGGTGCCAGGTTGGTCAACACCCGAGCCAGGCGCCGTTGCAGAGTATCGATCAGCAGGGCGATCAGCAGGATCAGGCCGATCATCACCCCTTGCATCAGGCGCACTTCGCCCTGGATCACGGCGTGCTGCGCACGCACGACCGGCTCCAGGCCGGCGATGGCCTGTTGCACGGCGGCGATTTTCAGTTGGGTGCCGGCGGCGAGGTCGGCGCGCCGCTGGATCTGCTCGCGGGTACGCTTGAGTTCGGCCGGGTAGCGGGTCAGCAGGCTGTTGAGTTCGCGCTTGAGGTCGACGCCGGTGTCTTGTGTTTCGGTTTTTTCGCTGTTTTCCAGGCCCATCAGCGCCGAAAAGTCATCGGTGTTCGAACCGGCGTTGGCCTTGACCCCAAGTAAGGGCAGTTGCTCCAGCAGGTCGGCCTGGCCGCGGATATTGCTGACTTCGCGCTCCACATCATCCGCCAGTTCGGCGCGCCCGCTGCTCACCAGCTTGTCGCGGGCCAGGGACAGCTTGCCCAGGTGCTGGGACGCCGCCAGCAGCGGCGGCAGGTAGCGCGCTGCGGCGGGCGAATCGACGCCGATGGCGTACTGGCTCAGTTGCTCGAGGTTCGCGCCCAGTTCGCGCTCGGCCTGCAACAGCAGCGCTTGCGGGTCGCCGGCCAGTTTGCCGGCGGCGAGCAGGTCGGTTTTGCTGAAGGTGTCCAGCTCCTTCAGGCTGGGGCGCAGGCTTTGTGCGAGGTCGGCGGGCAATTCGTCCAGGTGCTGCAGCAGGCTTTCCAGGCTCTGGCTGGCGCTGCTCAAGCGCAGGGCGTCGCCGCTGGCGAGGTAGTCGTCGATGTTGCGTGCGGCCTGGTTCTGGAAGGTCTGCGACAACCCCAGGTAGCGTTCCATCAGCAAATAAGGCCGTTCCAGCGCGCGTTGCGACCACCAGAGCGTCGCCCCGAGTGCCAGGCACACGGCCACCAGAAGGAGGGTATTGAGATTGGTCAGCAGCTTCAGGCGCATGCGTGGTTTCAACCGACAGCAAAAGTTAAGTGCCTGAAGTTATTGCGTTTCTATTACAAAGTTATGACGGAGTCGCTGGATTCTGGTGAAAAGATGGCACTTTGATTTGATGTGTGCGCGGCTTGAACCCGATTGCGTCCGGCATCCTTGGCGCGGTACAGCGCCTCGTCGGCTTGGGCGGCCATCATCAGGCTGTCGGAATCGTCGCACAACTCCACCAGCCCGGCGCTGAAAGTACACCACAAGTCATGCGGCTGTGCCGGGTAGTGAATTTCGGCAAAGCGCCCACGGATTTCATCCAGCACCTTGCAGGCCGATTCCAGGTCGGTATCGGGCATCACAATCGCAAACTCTTCACCGCCGTAGCGGCCGATGTAGTCGGTCTTGCGCAAGCGCTGTTTGAGGAACAGCGCCAGGCTCTTGATCACGCGGTCGCCCATGGGGTGGCCGTGGCTGTCGTTGACGCGCTTGAAGTGGTCGATGTCGAGCATGGCAAAGCTCAACGGCTTATTCTCGCGACGAGCGCGGAAGGTGCAGTCTTCGAGCAATTGCAGGATATGGGTGTGGTTGTACAGGCCGGTCAGGCTGTCGCGCACCATCCGCGCCTTGAGGTTGCGCGCACGGGCCGCGCGGTTGCGCACGGTGGTGATCAGGTGGCGCGGCTTGATCGGCTTGGTGAGGAAGTCGTCGCCGCCTTCGCTCATGGCGTCCAGCTGTTTATCCAGGTCGTCTTCGGCCGACAGGTAGATGATCGGCACGCTGACGTACCGGTCGTTATGACGGATCACCTTGGCCAGTTCGGTGCCGGTGCAGGCGGGCATGTACATGTCGAGGATGATCAGGTCGGGCTGGAAATCCGCCAGCTCGGCCATGGCCTGGATCGGCTCGATCAGCGTGCGGGTGATGATACCGGCGCTGTTGAGCAGGCGCTCGGTGTGCAGCGCCTGGGCCCGTGAGTCGTCGATGATCAGCACTTTATAGGGGTCGTATTGGGCGACGCAGGTCAGCACTTCGATCTTTTCCAGCAGGCTCGAGGCTTCCAGCGTGCCGGTCAGGAACTCCTCGCCGCCGGCGCGCACGGCGGCGAGGCGGGTCGGGGTGTCGGTTTCATGCAGGCTGAAAAACAGCAACGGCAGCTTTTGTTCCAGGCCTTGCTGGGCCTCGGCGGCCAGTTGGAGGCCGAGGCCCGGGCCGCAGAAATCCACGTCCATCACAATCGCCGACGGCAGGCGCTCGGCCATCGCCACGCGATACGCCGCCACGTCGTCCAGGGACTGGGCGCTCAGGCCAAAGAATTCCAGCTGCTTGGCCAGACGCTCGGCGCGATCGTGATCGGCCAGCATCACGTAGATCGGCTTGCGCATCGGCGGCAGGAAGGTTTGCTCAAGCTGATCGCCCTGGCGCAGGCCGGTGCGGGACAGGCGTTGCATCAAGCGGTTGATTTCGGTGATCAGTTGACTGCTCAGGCGGCCGCGATTGGCGTCCACCGCTTTGAGCGACTCACCGATGTGCTGCGCCAGTTGGCCGTGTTCGGGCTGTTCGAAGCGTTCGGCGAAGCGCAGCAGGCGCAGGTTGGCTTCGCTGAGTTCGGAGAAGTCGGCGTCGGACCATTCGCTGCGTTGCAGGCGCTGCCAGATCTCAAGAATTTGACGTGCCTGATGAATTACCCGCTGGGCAAAGTGCTGCTTGAGACGCTCACGGCTGGGGTCTTCTGGCTCGGTCATATCCTGACTACTAGTGAAGGTGCGTGCTGAGGTCGACTGGTGGCTCTATGCTAGCACCTCTTTTCGGTTACATGAGTGTCATACGTCAATTAACTGCGAGTCCCTGGCATTCATTTAGTGACTAATTGGTCGTGCAGCGGAAAAAGCGCGCATCCTTTATAGTCGAATGCCCCCTGGGCGTCCGTTGGATCATAGTTGTAGGGCGAAAAGCCCGCATTGACGGGCACGATGGGGTAGGGTTGCTGTCGGAGTGTTTGAACGCACGCCGTCGATTGAAGTGCATGAACTCAAGTGATTGAAAGGATATCGCCATGCTGGACTGGAAAAACCGTGCAGGCAGTGCCAAAGGCCCCGCCCCTGAACCCAAGTCGGCCAACCGCAGCTATTTGCGTAGCGTGCTGATGAGCCGAGCGGTGCTCAGCGTACTCGGCTTGTATCTGTTGGTCACCGGTGCTTTGGGTTGGTACTGGAGCGAAGAGCCGGCGCTGTTCCCGGTCCAGCAGAACGCCCAGCTTGCCGCTGAAAAGGAAGGCAAGCAGATGGTGTTGGGTTACACCACCGTGGAAACCCTCAAGACCGTGGCCGGCACCTTGCTCAACAAGCCTGGGGGCTATATTTCCAACGACCGTTTCCCGCCGGGCCTGTGGATGGACAACATGCCAAGCTGGGAATACGGCGTACTGGTGCAGGTGCGTGACCTGACCCGCGCCTTGCGTAAGGATTTCGCCCGTTCCCAGTCGCAGTCGGCGGAAGACGCCGACCTGGCGAAGGCCGAGCCGCGTTTCAACTTCGACAACAAGAGCTGGGTGCTGCCTTCCAGCGAGTCGGAGTACCAGGAAGGCATCAATTCCCTGAATCGCTATGAAGTGCGCCTGTCCGACCCGAACCAGCGCGGCGCCTTGTTCTATGCGCGCGCCGACAACCTCAACAACTGGCTGGGCGATGTCGCCACACGCCTGGGTTCGTTGTCGCAACGTCTGTCGGCCAGTGTCGGCCGGGTCAAGCTGAACACCTCACTGAAAACCGAAGCGCTGGCGCCGGGTGAAGTGCCGCAGCTCGATGAAGAAGTGGTGGAAACCCCATGGCTGCAGATCGACAACGTGTTCTACGAAGCCCGCGGCCAGGCCTGGGCCTTGTCCCACCTGTTGCGCGCCATCGAAGTCGACTTTGCCGACGTGCTGGCCAAGAAGAATGCGACGGTCAGCGTGCGCCAGATCATTCGTGAGCTGGAGGCTTCGCAAGAGCCGGTCTGGAGCCCGATGATCCTCAACGGCAGCGGCTTTGGCATATTGGCCAACCACTCGCTGGTGATGGCCAACTACATTTCCCGGGCCAACGCGGCGGTGATCGACTTGCGTCAACTACTCAACCAGGGTTGATGATGGACGCCACTCAAAAGGAGGCCGCGCACCGCGCAGCCTCTGATGCGGAACTGATCTGCTGGGTCGACGAGCACGACAACCCGCTCGGCGCCCTGGTGCGCTCCGACCTGCGCCAGCGCGGCCTGATCGGCCGTTGCACCTTTATCTTCCTGTTCAACTCGGCAGGTGAACTGTGCGTACATCGACGCACCCTGAGCAAAGCCCTGTACCCCGGTTTCTGGGACACGGCGGCAGGCGGGATGGTGGCGGACGGCGAGAGTTATGCCGAGTCGGCCGCCCGCGAGCTTGCAGAAGAGCTCGGCGTGGGCGGGGTGGAGTTGGTCGAGCATGACCATTTCTACTTCGAGGACGGTGACAGCCGACTTTGGTGCAGATCCTACTCCGCCGTGTGGGACGGTGCGCTGTGCCTGCAGCCTGAAGAAGTCATGGAAGCGCGCTTTTTACCCCTTGAAATTGTCCTGCAGGAAGCGCAACAAAAGCCCTACTGCCCTGACGCGCAAGAGGGCTTGCGGCGCTATCTGGCCTCACGTCGCTAAAGTTGTATAAATTGGCGCGATTTGGCCCTTAGCAAGTGAGCTTTTTGTGGTTACACTGCGCGACTTTTCACCCGAACCACCCTTGTTCCACCCCCTGATTCCTGTAGGAGCGAGCTCGCTCGCGAAAACCTCAAGCGCGCTGCGGGCATCCTGAATGCCCGCGTCATCGTTGGCGATCTTCGCGAGCGAGCTCGCTCCTACAGGGAATCGGGGGCAATGACATGGGGGGTTCGGTAGCGCTGCCCCTGCCTGAGTGGGGCTTCGCGGTCGGCAACCGCCTGAGCGTTTGCCGATCAGTCTTTGTCCTCACAAGAGGATTGCCGGTGGCCAAAAAAGCCGCATCCTTCGCCGCCCTCGGTGGCCTGGTATTTTCCACCGACGCAGGTCGACACTGCCCGGACTGTCGTCAGCCCGTGGACGCCTGTACCTGCAAACAAACCCTGATCCCCGAAGGCGACGGCATTGCCCGCGTGCGACGCGAGAGCAAAGGCCGTGGCGGCAAGACGGTGACTACCATCACCGGCGTGCCGCTGGCCGAAGACGCGCTGAAGGAACTCGCCACCACGCTGAAAAAGCGCTGTGGCACCGGTGGCGCGTTGAAAGACGGGGTCATCGAGATCCAGGGCGATCACGTCGAGTTGCTGTTGGCCGAGCTGATCAAGCTCGGGTACAAGGCCAAGAAGTCCGGCGGCTGAAAGCCTCTTCCCAACCAGTGTCTAAACTCTGTCCTGCGAGTGGGGTCTGACCTTACTCACAGGCAAATCGTCATTTTCATTCTTTAGACTGCGCCAGCCTCCAACGAGGGGCGGCGCCTTCGACTTCATTTATAGGGGACTTCAATGTCCGTACGACGCACACGCAAAGACGATGGCAGCCAATGGACAGTTGCGGACAGCCGCAGTGTTTACGGGATTCGTCATTGGGGGGCCGGGTATTTCGCGATCAATGATGCCGGTCGCGTTGAAGTTCGTCCGAACGGCCCGAAAAGCACGCCTGTCGACCTGTACGAGCAAGTCGACGAGTTGCGCAAAAGCGGCTTGTCCTTGCCGCTGCTGGTGCGTTTCCCCGACATCCTGCAAGACCGCGTGCGCCAGTTGACCGGTGCGTTCGATTCGAACATCGAGCGTCTGGAATACCAGAGCAAATACACCGCGCTGTACCCGATCAAGGTGAACCAGCAGGAGGCGGTGATCGAAAACATCATCGCCACCCAGGACGTGTCCATTGGCCTGGAAGCCGGCTCCAAGCCGGAACTGCTGGCCGTGCTGGCCCTGGCGCCGAAAGGCGGGACCATCGTCTGCAACGGTTACAAGGACCGCGAATTCATCCGCCTGGCGCTGATGGGCCAGAAGCTGGGTCACAACGTGTTCATCGTGATCGAGAAAGAGTCCGAAGTTGAGCTGGTGATCGAAGAAGCCGCCAACCTCAAGGTCAAGCCACAGGTCGGCCTGCGCGTGCGCTTGTCGTCCCTGGCGTCGAGCAAGTGGGCTGACACTGGCGGTGAGAAATCCAAGTTCGGGTTGTCGGCGGCGCAACTGCTGTCGGTGGTCGAGCGCTTCCGCGCCGCCAGCCTGGACCAGGGCATCCGCCTGTTGCACTTCCACATGGGCTCGCAGATCGCCAACCTGGCCGACTACCAGCACGGGTTCAAGGAAGCCATTCGTTACTACGGCGAACTGCGCAACCTCGGCCTGCCGGTGGACCACATCGACGTCGGCGGCGGCCTGGGCGTGGACTACGACGGTACTCACTCGCGCAACGCCAGCTCGATCAACTACGACATGGACGACTACGCCGGTGTCGTCGTGGGCATGCTCAAGGAGTTCTGCGACGCGCAGAGCCTGCCGCACCCGAACATCTTCTCCGAGAGCGGCCGCTCCCTGACCGCCCACCACGCCATGCTGGTGGTGCAAGTCACCGACGTCGAGAAGCACAACGACGAAATGCCGCAGATCGAGAACAAGGAAAACCTGCCGGAAACCGTGCAATGGCTGGTGGACCTGCTCGGCCCGACCGACATCGAGATGGTCACCGAAACCTACTGGCGCGCCACTCACTACATGAGCGACGTGGCCACCCAGTACGCCGACGGCAAACTGACCCTGGCGGAAAAAGCCCTGGCCGAACAGTGCTACTTCGCCGTATGCCGCCGCCTGCATAACTCGCTGAAAGCACGTCAGCGCTCGCACCGCCAGGTGCTCGACGAACTCAACGACAAGCTGGCGGATAAATACATCTGCAATTTCTCGGTGTTCCAGAGCCTGCCGGACACCTGGGCCATCGGCCAGGTATTGCCGATCCTGCCGCTGCACCGCCTCGACGAAGAACCGATGCGCCGCGCGGTATTGCAGGACTTGACCTGCGACTCCGACGGCAAGATCAAGCAATACGTCGACGAGCAGAGCATCGAGACCAGCCTGCCGGTACACGCGCTGAAAGAGGGTGAAGACTACCTGCTGGGTATCTTCCTGGTCGGCGCCTACCAGGAAATCCTCGGTGACATGCACAACCTGTTCGGCGACACCGACTCGGTGAACATCTATCAGCGTGAAGACGGTTCGGTGTACAGCGCCGGGATCGAGACCCACGACACCATTGAAGACATGCTGCGTTATGTGCACTTGTCGCCGGAGGAGTTGATGACGCATTACCGTGACAAGTGCGCCAGCGCGAAGATCAGTGCCAGCGAGCGCACGCAGTTTCTGGATGCGTTGCGCTTGGGTCTGACGCGTTCGTCTTACCTGTCCTCCTAAGCACCCATCCTTGTAGGAGCGAGCTTGCTCGCGAAGATCGTCAACGATGACATGGGCTGTCTGGATGCCCGTGTTGTCTGAACGTTTTTCGCGAGCAAGCTCGCTCCTACAGTGACGGTGACGGTGACGGTGACAGTGATAGTGAGGGGCGCTTATCCCAGCCACTGATTCTGTCGGTTCAAACGCCAGGCAATCGTCCAAAGCGTAAGACTGCGCAGGGCCATGAACAGCAGGAAGCTGATCCACAGGCCGTGGTTGCCGTAGCTCTGCAACAGCCAGGCGAATGGCAGCAGGATCAGCACCGTCAGCAGCATGCCGTTACGCATTTCCCGCGCACGCGTGGCGCCGATGAACAGCCCGTCCAGCAGATAACTCCACACCGCAATCAACGGCAGCACCGCCAGGTATGGCAGGTAGATGTCGGCGGTTTCGCGCACGCTGGGAATGTCGGTCTGCATGGCGATGAACAGGTGGCCGGCGAAGGTGAAGAGCAGGGCGAAACCGACGCTGGCGATCAGCGACCAACCGCAGGCGACCACCAATGAACGGCGCAACGCCTGACGGTCGTGCGCGCCAATGGCATGGCCGCACAGGGCTTCGACCGCATGGGCCAGGCCGTCCAGGGCGTGGGCGGTCAGCAGCAGGCCGTTGAGCAACAGCGCGTTGGCGGCCACGGTGGCGTCGCCCAGGCGTGCGCCTTGCACCGTGATCATGAAAAACACCGACTGCAACGCCAGGCTGCGGATAAAGATGTCGCGGTTCACCGCCAGCAGCGGGCGCCAGCTGTGCCAGCGTTGCAAGGCGGCCCAGGCGATATGCCCGGGGTAGGCGCGCAGGGCTTTTTGCGTGAGGGCCAGGCCGAGCAGGGCACCGGTCCATTCGGCGATCACCGAGGCGCGTGCGGAGCCGACGACGCCCCAGTCCAGGCCGAGGACGAACCACAGGTTGAGGGCGATGTTGACCAGGTTGGTGGTCAGCAGGATCGCCAGCGGCGCGCGGGCGTTTTGCGTGCCGAGGAACCAGCCGACCAAGGCATAGCTGGCCAACGCGGCGGGCAGGCCGAACAGGCGGGTGTGGAAGAACTCGCGGGTCAGTTGATTGAGTTCGGCGGAGGGCTGCATCCATTCCAGGGCCAGGTGGCTCAGCGGGATGCCCACTGTACCGAGCAACATCGCCAGGCCCAGCGCCAACAGCAAACCTTGCAACAGGATTTGCCGCAGCGCCGCGCCATCGTTGCGCCCGGCGGCCTGGGCGGCGAACCCGGTGGAGCCCATGCGCAGAAAACCCATGGCCCAGGCCAGGAAGGTATACAGGCTGGCCCCGACAGCCACGGCGCCCAGTTGGTGGGCGTGGGGCAGGTGGCCGATGACCATGCTGTCGACCAGGGCCACCAGCGGTACCGAGATGTTCGACAGGATCATTGGCGCGGCCAGGGCCCAGACGCGGCGGTGGGTTGGGCGGTGGCGCCAGTCGCTGAGCAGTGAAGTCATTTGGGCTCCTTGGGGGAGCGGCATTGTAACTGTCCCCCCAACACGCCGCAGAACCAATGTGGAATGGGGGGCTAAATGTGGGAGGAGGGCTAAATGTGGGAGGGGGCTTGCCCCCGATGGCGGTGAGTCAGTCAGCTTATTTGTAGCTGATCCACTGCGATCGGCGGCAAGCCCCCTCCCACACTTCGCCCTCATTCCACATTTGGTTCTCATTCCACATTTAGTCCCCCGTTCCATACTTTGCTCCTCATTGTTTTT
>NZ_VJWO01000062.1:0-34350 GCF_014889455.1 Pseudomonas sp. K8 | reverse complement strand
CATGAAAGTCGAACCAGGGCTCTACCAACATTATAAAGGTCCGCAGTACCGCGTTTTTAATGTGGCGCGGCACTCCGAGACCGAAGAAGAAGTGGTGTTCTACCAAGCACTGTATGGCGATTACGGCTTTTGGGTGCGCCCGTTGAGCATGTTCCTCGAGTCCGTCGAAGTTGACGGCGAACAGGTCCCACGCTTTGCTTTGGTGCAGGCCGAACCCAGTCTTTTTTCAGGGCAATAACGGCAGGCTGCGCAGAATGCTGCGCTTGACCTCACCCGGTTGCCACTATATATAGCGTTGCCGCGTCAGGCGCCAACTGCCTTTCACTTCTCGAATTCAGGAATTTTCCGATCCATGGGCAAATCGCTGGTCATTGTGGAATCCCCGGCTAAGGCCAAGACCATCAACAAGTACTTGGGCAACGAGTACGTGGTGAAGTCGAGTATCGGCCATATCCGAGACCTGCCCACCAGCGGTTCGGCTAGCGCCAGCAAGGAGCCTGCCGCCAAGCGCGGCAAGGCGGCTGCGGGCGAAGGTCCGGTGCTCACGCCTAAAGAGAAAGCGCGCAAGCAGCTGGTCTCGCGCATGGGTGTGGACCCGGAACATGGCTGGAAGGCCAAGTACGAAATCCTTCCGGGCAAGGAAAAGGTCATCGAAGAGCTGCGCCGGCTCGCCAAAGATGCCGACACCATCTATCTCGCAACGGACTTGGACCGCGAAGGGGAAGCCATTGCCTGGCACCTGCGGGAAGCCATCGGCGGTGATGACAGCCGCTACAAGCGTGTGGTGTTCAACGAAATCACCAAGAAAGCCATCCAGGAAGCCTTCTCCAAGCCGGGCGAACTGGATATCGACCGCGTCAACGCTCAGCAGGCCCGCCGTTTCCTCGACCGCGTCGTGGGTTACATGGTCTCGCCACTGCTGTGGGCCAAGATTGCCCGTGGCCTGTCTGCTGGCCGTGTGCAATCGGTCGCGGTCAAGCTGGTGGTGGAGCGTGAGCGCGAGATCCGTGCGTTCAACCCTGAAGAATACTGGGAAGTCCACGCCGACCTCGGCACCGCCAAGGGCGCCAACGTGCGCTTTGAAGTGGCCCGTGAAAAAGGCGAGGCCTTCAAGCCGCTGAACGAAGCCCAGGCCATGGCCGCGCTGGAGAAGCTCAAGTCTTCCAGCTACAGCATCGTCAAGCGCGAAGACAAACCGACCAGCAGCAAGCCGTCGGCGCCGTTCATCACGTCCACCCTGCAACAGGCCGCGAGTAACCGCCTGGGCTTCGGCGTGAAGAAAACCATGATGATGGCCCAGCGTCTGTACGAAGCCGGCTACATCACCTATATGCGTACCGACTCCACCAACCTGTCGCAAGACGCGGTGGCGATGGCGCGCACGTATATTGAAAGCGAGTTCGGCAAGAAGTACCTGCCGGAGAAGCCAAACGTCTACAGCAGCAAAGAAGGCGCCCAGGAGGCTCACGAAGCGATTCGTCCTTCCGACGCCAACACCGAGCCGAGCAAGCTGAGCGGCATGGAACGTGACGCTGAGCGCCTCTATGAGCTGATCTGGCGCCAGTTCCTGGCCTGCCAGATGCTGCCGGCGCAATACCTGTCCACCACCGTCAGCGTGGGCGCAGGCGACTTCGAGCTGCGTGCCAAGGGCCGTATCCTCAAGTTCGACGGCTACACCCGCGTGATGCCGCAAATCGCCAAGCCAGGCGACGACGACGTACTGCCGGACATGGCCCAGGGCGACACGTTGAAGCTGATCAAGCTCGACCCGTCCCAGCACTTCACCAAGCCGCCGGCGCGTTATTCGGAAGCCAGCCTGGTGAAAGAGATGGAGAAACGCGGTATCGGTCGTCCTTCGACCTATGCGGCGATCATCTCCACGATCCAGGACCGTGGCTACGTGGCGCTGCACAACCGGCGTTTCTATTCGGAAAAGATGGGCGACATCGTCACCGAGCGTCTGTCCGAGAGTTTCTCCAACCTGATGGACTACGGCTTCACCGCCGGCATGGAAGAGAACCTCGATGACGTGGCCCAGGGCGAGCGCGACTGGAAGAGCGTGCTCGACGAGTTCTACGGCGACTTCAAGAAAAAACTCGAAGTGGCCGAAAGCCCGGACAGCGGCATGCGTGCCAACCAGCCGGTGATGACCGACATCCCGTGCCTGACCTGCGGCCGGCCGATGCAGATTCGTACCGCGTCCACCGGCGTGTTCCTCGGTTGCTCGGGCTACAGCCTGCCGCCGAAAGAGCGCTGCAAGGCCACCGTCAACCTGGTGCCGGGCGATGAAATCGCCGCCGACGACGAGGGTGAATCCGAATCGCTGGTGCTGCGTGGCAAGCACCGCTGCCCGATCTGCAGCACGGCGATGGATGCCTACCTGTTGGACGAGAAGCACAAGTTGCACATCTGTGGTAACAACCCGGATTGCGACGGCTACGAGATCGAAGAGGGCAGCTACCGCATCAAAGGCTACGAAGGCCCGAGCCTGGAATGCGACAAGTGCGGCAGCGAGATGCAACTCAAGACCGGCCGTTTCGGCAAGTTCTTCGGTTGCACCAACCCGACGTGCAAGAACACCCGCAAACTGCTGAAAAGCGGTGACGCGGCGCCGCCGAAGATGGACCCGGTGAAGATGCCCGAACTCAAGTGCGAGAAGGTCAACGACACCTATATCCTGCGTGATGGCGCTTCGGGGCTGTTCCTGGCTGCCAGCCAGTTCCCGAAAAACCGCGAGACCCGTGCGCCGTTGGTGCTCGAGATCGTGCCGCACAAGGATGAGATCGATCCGAAGTACCACTTCCTGTGCGAAGCGCCGAAGAAGGACCCGGACGGTCGCCCGGCCGTGATCCGCTACAGCCGCAAGACCAAGGAACAGTACGTGCAGTCCGAAGTGGATGGTAAGCCGACCGGTTGGAAGGCGTTCTACGACGGCGGCAAGTGGAAGGTCGAGGACAAGCGCCAGGGCGCTTGATCGGTTAATCTGATAACGCTAAAAGCCGTCTGCATAGACGGCTTTTGCTTGCTGTAGGAGCGAGCTTGCTCGCGAAAGGTCGCTAACGATTACACGAAAAACCTGATGCCCCACGGCGCCCCCAGGTTTTTCGCGAGCAAGCTCGCTCCTACATACCAGCATTACGCCTATTCGTTGTGGAGATTGCCGTCATGGCCAACGAACTCTATACCCGTACCAACCAGAAAATTTACTTCGCGGGTTTATCCCTGGAAGCCCTTGGCCGTGCCGAGGAAGGGAAGGAGATGAACGCCATCGCGCTGGTCCAGGCGGGGCGTGAGGCGGCCCTGTTCCACCTGTACGGCGCCTTGCTGGGGCTGTGTCATGAAATCGCCGGGTTCTACCGTTTGCCCCAGGCCGGTTCGCCGCGTGCGGAAATGATCATGAATCGCGAAGTACTGGACGCCATGGCGATCCCTGAACTCGCCGAATTGGTGGAAATGGCGCAAAGCCCCGACAGTTGGGTGGCACGCCTGCTCAAGGCGCATGCCGATATGTTCCAGCCGCCACGTGTTCCCCATGTGCCCAAGGGCGATGTGACCCAGCCGTTGATCGTGGCGCTGTCGCTGGAAGAGGATGAGCCGAAGCCGTTGAGCCGCGAAGAGCTTGAAGGCTGGCGCCAGGAGCTGAAAAACATGGCGCTGCGGTTTCGTGAAGGTTTGAACGAGTGCTGAGACACGCTCGTTGAGCCGGTGATCATTGCGAGCTGACAGCCAAGGCACCTGCGCAGATGGGTGCCAATCAAAATTGTGGCAGTGGGCTTGCTCTCACTAAGCACCATTCATCCAGCCGTAAAGAAACCTCGCCAGATCCACTGCGAGGCCTGGCAGATGACTGATATAATCCCGGCCTTTCGTGGAGAACAGACTTTTATGCCAACGTCCTTTCTGGAAATTGTTGAATTGCCTGACGGCCGAATCGAGCTGCGCCGGGCTGAGGACGAGGGTTCTCTGGTTATCTTGGACTTTTCTGAAGACGCCAAGGCGTTCCTGCAAGGCCAGCACGTGGAAGTGGCAAAAGCCATGTTGAGCGTTGGCGTACAGATGGCAGGCCGCCTGGCGGAAGGCGAACCGGAGAAAGAAGACGGTCCACGGGTTCTGCACTGAGTGTGGCGTGGGAGCTTGCACCCGCTGGGGCGCTAAGCGGCCCTGAACATGCGATTGCTGTACCGTCCAATGGGAGCAAGCTCCCTTGCCACAGGGCTAGCCTGCGGCACCTCGAATTACCCCAAACGAATATTCAAGCTCTGCGCATTGCCAGTACGCGCAGCGCTGATCAACTGTTGCTTGGCGTTGGCATTCAGCGGGTTCAACCAGCTCACCACTGTATGGCTGCGGCCCAGGCGCAGGGCTTCGCAGGTCAACTGCTGGGCACTTTGTGCGCCGCGTGGTTGCAGCAACAGGATGCGCTCGCGGTTGAGACCGGCGTCCCGCAGCCAGGCCTGGGTCAGGCTGGCGGGTGGGGCGATCAGCGTCAACCAGCGTGCATCCTGTTCCTCGCTCAGTTCACGCAGGATCGGCGCCAGCAGGCTCAGGCAGCTCCCGGCCGCACCGCGCAACGACAGTTCACTGAACGCCTCAGGCTCGGCGCACCAGGGCGCCTCGACCGTTTCCTTGAGGATGGGCGCAAGGGGTTGGGCCATGAAGGCCTCGAACAGCGACAGTTGTGTGTGTTGTGGGGTGTGCACGAGCTGCATGATGCCTCCTTTAGCGGCGAATGACGCCGACGCTCAGGCCTTCGATCACCAGGTCCTGGTCTTTCAGGTTGACTTCGATCGGGGCGAACTCAGGGTTCTCGGCCAGGAGCCAGACCTTGCTGCCTTCGCGCTTGAAGCGTTTGACGGTGACTTCATCGCCGATGCGGGCGACGACGATCTGGCCGTTACGGGCTTCACGAGTGGTGTGGACGGCCAGCAGGTCACCGTCGAAAATGCCCACGTCCTTCATGCTCATGCCATGGACCCGCAACAGGTAGTCGGCGCGAGGGTGGAAGAAGGTCGGGTTGATGTTGCAGGATTCCTCGACGTGCTGTTGCGCCAGGATCGGCGCGCCGGCAGCGACGCGGCCGATGATCGGCAGGGTCGATTCGTCGGCCTTGGCTTCGAAACCGGGAATGCGAATGCCCCGCGAAGCGCCCGGGGTCATCTCGATCGCGCCTTTGCGAGCGAGGGCCTTGAGGTGTTCTTCGGCGGCGTTGGGGGATTTGAACCCCAGTTCCAGCGCAATTTCCGCGCGCGTCGGCGGGTAGCCGTTGTCGTCGAGGCAGCGCTTGATAAAAGCCAGAATCTCAGCTTGGCGTGGCGTCAGTTTTAGCATGTTGATCGCTCTGTCTTTTTATACAGTGACTGGGATTATATACAGTGGACTGCGCTTGGCAATCATCCTTTTTTGCGCGTCCGCTGGACGGTCATTCGTCAGCCCTCCTACAACGCAAAGACAGCGCTGCCTACAGAGTTGAAAGGATGTGATTAAATAGCGTTCAAATAGATGACTGCCCGGCCGGAAAGCGAACCCGCAGGCTTGACAAGACACAAGCTGAAACGTATGTTTCAAACAAGTGTTTGTCAGGCGGAGTAGCCATGGCCCAGTCGGAAACCGTTGAACGCATTCTCGATGCTGCCGAGCAATTGTTCGCGGAAAAAGGATTTGCTGAAACCTCATTGCGGCTGATCACCAGCAAGGCCGGGGTCAACCTCGCCGCCGTGAACTACCATTTCGGCTCGAAAAAAGCCCTGATCCAGGCGGTGTTCTCGCGTTTCCTGGGGCCGTTCTGCGCCAGTCTCGACCGTGAGCTCGAACGCCGCCAGGCCAAGGCCGACCATAAGCCAAGCCTGGAAGAACTGCTGGAAATCCTCGTTGAGCAAGCGCTGGTGGTGCAGCCACGCAGCGGCAACGACCTGTCGATCTTCATGCGCCTGTTGGGCCTGGCGTTCAGCCAGAGCCAGGGCCACCTGCGCCGCTACCTGGAAGACATGTACGGCAAGGTGTTCCGCCGCTATATGTTGCTGGTCAACGAAGCCGCCCCGCGCATCCCTCCGATCGAATTGTTCTGGCGCGTACACTTCATGCTCGGCGCGGCGGCATTCAGCATGTCCGGGATCAAGGCCTTGCGGGCGATTGCCGAGACCGACTTTGGCGTCAACACCTCCATCGAGCAGGTGATGCGCCTGATGGTGCCGTTCCTCGCTGCCGGCATGCGCGCCGAAACCGGCGTGACCGACCAGACCATGGCCGCCGCGCAATTGCGTCCGCGCAGCAAATCGACGCCAATCCCCGCGAAGGTTTGACCGCCCCGGGTGTGCGCGGCCGCCAGCATCCGCTAAGCTAGCCGCCCATGCCGAATTCAGCTATTTACTCGCAACCCATTGTTCTTGCCGCGCCCGCCGCGCCGCGAGGGCAATGGGTTGTGTGCGTTATTTAAGGAAGGTTTATGACTGCTGCCCTGCAAGGTTCTTTGATGGTCGACGTTGCCGGCACCTGGCTGACGGCCGAGGATCGCCACCTGTTGCGCCAGCCTGAGGTGGGCGGCCTGATCATTTTTGCGCGCAATATCGAGCATCCGCGCCAGGTGCGGGAATTGAGCGCGGCGATTCGTGCCGTGCGCCCGGACCTGCTGCTGGCGGTCGACCAGGCGGGCGGTCGCGTGCAGCGCCTGCGCCAGGGTTTTGTGCGCCTGCCGGCCATGCGTGCGCTGGCGGATCACCCTAACGCCGAATACCTCGCCGAACAGTGTGGCTGGATCATGGCCACTGAAGTCCTGGCCGGCGGCCTGGACCTGAGCTTCGCCCCCGTGCTGGACCTGGACTACCAGCGTAGCGCCGTGGTCGGCAGCCGTTCCTTCGAGGGCAACCCCGAGCGCGCCGCGGTGCTTGCCGGGGCGTTTATCCGTGGCATGAACAGCGCCGGCATGGCCGCCACCGGCAAGCACTTCCCGGGGCACGGGTGGGCTGAGGCCGATTCCCACGTTGCGATTCCCAATGACGAACGCAGCCTGGAACAGATTCGCGCCAATGACCTGGTACCTTTCGCACGCCTGAGCCGGCAATTGGCTGCGGTGATGCCAGCCCACGTCATTTACCCGCAAGTCGACGCCCAGCCGGCCGGTTTCTCGCGCCGCTGGTTGCAGGACATCCTGCGCGGCGAATTGCAATTTGACGGGGTGATTTTCAGCGACGACCTGTCCATGGCTGGTGCCCACGTGGTTGGGGATGCGGCCAGCCGAATTGAAGCCGCACTGACGGCGGGGTGCGACATGGGCCTGGTGTGCAACGATCGGGCGGCTGCCGAACTGGCGCTGAGCGCGGCCCAGCGGATGAAGGTCACGCCATCGGCGCGGATCGCACGGATGCGTGGGCAGGCGGTTGCGTCGATGGAGTATAAGCAAGACCCGCGTTGGCTGGTGGCGCTCGGCGCGTTGCGGGATGCGCAGTTGATCGATTGAGACGGCGGCGCGCCTATCGCGGGCAAGCCCGCTCCTACACTTGATTGTGTACATTCTGTCGAAGTGCGGTTGAATGTGGCGATGCGCTGGCCGCGAGGGCGATCTAACCGTCAGCGTTTTTCTTGTTTGTTGGGCAGCGGCGCAAACAGCGCTTCGATCTCTTCGTTGCCCAGCTGCCAATCCCCGGTGGTCCGCCCGTCGAGCACGCCCGCTGCAAGGTCGGACTTTTCCTTCTGCAGGTGCTGGATTTTCTCCTCCACCGTGCCCCGTGCAATCATCTTGTAGACGAACACCGGTTTCTCCTGGCCGATGCGATACGCACGGTCGGTGGCCTGGTTTTCCGTGGCCGGGTTCCACCACGGGTCATAGTGGATCACAGTGTCGGCTTCGGTCAGGTTGAGTCCTACGCCACCTGCCTTCAGGCTGATCAGAAAGATCTGCAGCTTGCCGCTCTGGAAGTCTTTCACCGGCGTGCGCCGATCGCGGGTCTGGCCGGTCAGCAGCGCGTAGGCGACACCGCGTTTTTTCAGCTCGAGTTCAATCAGGCTCAGCATCGAGGTGAACTGGGAGAACAACAGAATCCGGCGCCCTTCGGCAAACAGCTCTTCGAGCATCTCCATCAAGCTGTCGAGCTTGCCCGAGCTGCTGCCGCGCGTCGGCAGGGTGGCATCGTTGACCAGGCGCAAATCGCAGCACACCTGGCGCAGCTTGAGCAGCGCTTCAAGAATGATGATCTGGCTGCGCGCCACGCCTTTGCGGGTGATCTCATCGCGGACTTTTTTGTCCATGGCCAGGCGCATGGTTTCGTACACGTCGCGCTGGGCTTCATTGAGCTCGACCCAGTGGATGATCTCGGTTTTCGGCGGTAATTCCGTCGCCACCTGTTCCTTGGTGCGACGCAGCAGGAACGGTTTGATCCGACCGTTCAGGTGCTGCAATCGTACATCGCTGGCGCGTTTTTCAATCGGCACGCGGTAGTCGCGGTTGAAGCTTTTCACGTCGCCCAACCAGCCCGGCAACAGGAAGTGGAACAGCGACCACAGCTCGCCCAGGTGGTTTTCCAGTGGGGTGCCGCTCAGGCACAGGCGCTGCCGTGCGTTCAGCTCACGCGCCGCCTGGGCCGCCTTGCTCGAAGGGTTCTTGATGTACTGCGCTTCGTCGAGGATCAGCACATGCAAGGGCAGGGCGGCGAGTTGCTCGATGTCTTTGGGCAGCAACGCATACGTGGTCAGCAGCAGGTCGTAGTCCTGCAGGTTTGCGAAGTGCTTTTTGCGGGTGGCGCCATACAGCGCCAGGACCTTGAGTTGCGGCGTGAAGTGCGCGGCCTCGTCGAGCCAGTTGGGGATCAGGCTGGTAGGCATCACCACCATGCACGGGCGGTCCAGGCGCCCGGCGATCTTCTCGCTGAGAATATGCGCCAAGGTCTGTAGGGTTTTGCCCAGGCCCATGTCGTCCGCAAGAATGCCGCCCACCTCCAGCTGGCGCAGTGACTGCATCCAGCTCAAGCCCTCCAGCTGATAGGGGCGCAAGGTCGCGTTCAAGCCTTCGGGCGCGACGCAGGTGAAATCCTTGATGTCGCGCAGGCGCTGGGCGAAGGTGCGGATCTTCTCGCCGCCTTCCCATTGCAGCGGCAGGTCTTCCAGCGGGTTGAGGCGGATCGCGTCGGCCTTGGCCAGGCGCAGCGTGGTGGTGCCGGGTTCCTGCAGGTAGAACTCGCCGAGGGTGGCCAGGACGGGTTTCAGGCGGCCGTAGGGCAGCGCCACTTGCAGCGGGCCGTGGCCACCGTTGGGCAGGCCGGGGATGTTGACCAGGATCAGTTCGTCATCGCGGCGGCGTGCGAGTTTTTCCGGGTTGAGGATTTCGGTGTGCGAACGCATCAGGTTGAGCAGGATCGGCAGCAGGCTCAGGCGTTCGCCGTTGACGATGATCCCCAGTTCCAGGTCGAACCAGTCGCGCTCCGGCCCTTCGTCGACGGTGGCATACCAGTCGTCCACCGGGCTCAGGTCGAAGCCGAAGTCGTCGTCGATCTGCAACTCCCAGCCTTCGGCCCGCAGTGTCGGCGATGCGTTGAGGGTGAAGTTCAGCCAGGCGCTGTCATTGACCATCTCGAACAGTTCGCCGGCACTTTCCGGCAACGCTTTGCTCTGGCGCGTGGCGATCTTGAAACCGAGCAGGCGCAGTTGTTCGCGATAGCGCTGCTCCAGCTCGGGGTGCCGCTTGATCCGCAGGCTCTGGGTTTCCTGGCGGACGATGATGTCGGCGTTCTTTTGCCCGCTGACGTAGTTGCCCAGATAGTTGAACGACAGCGCCGCACGGTGCTGGATATAGCGCTGCATCTTGCCGTTGCGCGGCTCGAACGCGCTGAACGCGACACTGGCCAGCCATAGGCGCGGCACGGGCAGCACGTCGTCCATCACCACCTGCGGCAGCACCACGCGGTTGTCCAGCACGGCCTGGAGTTTTTCCAGCAGTTCGGCGTCCTGGGCCGCCGCCGGGTAGGCCAGGGTTTCCTGGACCTTGAGCAGCACCGCGGCGATGTGTTTGCAGTTGGTGTGTACCGGGCAGGTGCAGCGGCTGTCCACCAGGATCAGCGTGCCCTTGGCCGATTCGCGCAACGAGATGGTCTGCCGGTAGACGTTGCTGCCCGAGCCTTCGCAACTGGCGATGATGGTGCTGTCGCCCGACTCGACGATGCGTACCCGGTTCTCCAAGGCATAGCGCCGCCCGCGCTCCAGGCTTTGTTCTTTGAAGCGATTGGCCCACGAAGGGGCCAGGGGCTTGGTCAGCGGCGACGTCAGGGGCATGGCGCTGGATCAGTCCTGAAAGTCGACGGGCGGTGCGCTGGGCTGTTTGGCGGTCAACGAAGTGATCTTGATCAGCAGCGCCAGGTGGCCGCCATCCAGGTAGTTGAGCTGGTTGTTCTTGGTCCGCACGTCTTTCTGCGCCAGATGCTCGCTGGCGATGACGCTGCCGTTGCCGTCGAACTGGTTGATCCAGAAGTCCGCGTCGATATCGGTAAAGCGCCCCAGTTGCAGGCTCAGCACACCCTCGAGGGGAAATTGACCGAACTGCTCCCGGCCGTCGGTGATCGCGATTTTTACCGGCTGCTCACCGAGGTTCTGTTCCCAGGCCTTGTGCGCCAGCACCGTGTAGTTGGCGTCTGCGCGGAGTTTGTCGACGATCGTGCCCAGGCGCGCCGGGCTGCTTCTGTCGCCCAGGCGCTCGGCGCCGGCATCCCAGTCTTCCGGCGCGGCGCGGCTGTTGATCACCGGCTCCGCGTTCTGGCGCACCAGGACCATTTCCACTTGGTACAGGCTGTCGGCAAACGCCGAAGGTGCGAGTACCACTAATAACAAGCTCAGAATGCGAAACACGCGCATTGGGGCGTCCTTCAAACAGATTTCGGGATGAGGCGCTCAAACAGCGCCTCCAAGGTATTGAAGCGTTCTTCGGCACGTTCCATCGGCACCATGAACTTGAACAGCGTAGCCCCTTCGAACTTGTACCGGTTGGGCTGGCCCTGGATCAGCTTGATCAGCACCAACGGGTCCACCGGCGTCTGCGCTTCGAACTCGATGCGCCCGCCCTGCGGCCCGGCGTCGACCTTCTTGATCCCCAGTTGCTCGGCCTGCAATTTGAGCAGGGTCAGGCGCACCAGGTTCTTGGTCGGTTCCGGCAACAGGCCGAAGCGATCGATCATCTCCACCTGCAGGTCCTTGAGACCTTCTTCGTCGGTGGCCGAGGCGATGCGCTTGTACAGGATCAGTCGCGCGTGGACATCCGGCAGGTAGTCTTCGGGGATCAATGCCGGCAAGCGCAGGTTGATCTCCGGACCGCCGCCCAGGGGTTGGTCGAGGTTCGGTTGCTCGCCCTTGCGGATGGCTTTCACCGCGCGTTCGAGCATCTCCATATATAAGGTGAAGCCCACGGCCTGGATCTGCCCGCTCTGGCCGTCGCCGAGCAGTTCGCCGGCGCCACGGATTTCCAGGTCGTTGGTGGCCAGCACAAAGCCGGCGCCCAGGTCCTGGGTGTTGGCGATGGCTTCCAGGCGTTTTTCCGCGTCGCCGGTGATTTGCTGGCGCGGTGGCGTCAGCAGGTAGGCGTAGGCCTGGTGGTGACTGCGTCCGACGCGGCCGCGCAGTTGATGCAGTTGTGCCAGGCCGAACTTGTCGGCGCGCTCGATGATGATGGTGTTGGCGCTCGGCACGTCGATGCCGGTCTCGATGATGGTCGAGGCGATCAGCACGTTGAAGCGCTTGTGGTAGAAGTCGCTCATCACCTGTTCGAGGTCGCGCTCGCGCATTTGCCCGTGGCCGATGGCGATGCGTGCTTCCGGCACCAGTGCGGCGAGGTCGGCGGCGCATTTCTCGATGGTTTTCACATCGTTGTGCAGGTAATACACCTGCCCGCCGCGCAGCAATTCGCGCAGCAGCGCTTCCTTGACCGTGCTGTTGTTCTGCTCCATCACGAAGGTGCGTACCGACAGGCGCCGCGCCGGTGGAGTGGCGATGATCGACAGGTCGCGCATGCCCGACACCGCCATGTTCAGCGTGCGCGGAATCGGCGTGGCGGTGAGGGTCAGAATGTCGACTTCGCTGCGCAGGGCCTTGAGCTGTTCTTTCTGACGCACCCCGAAGCGGTGTTCTTCGTCGATGATCACCAGGCCCAGGTTCTTGATCTTCACATCGTCCGACAGCAGCTTGTGGGTGCCGATCACGATGTCGATCTTGCCCTCCGCCAGGTCGGCGACGGCGGCGTTCACTTCCTTGGCGGATTTGAAACGGCTCATCACTTCGACGGTCACCGGCCAGTCGGCAAAGCGGTCGCGAAAGCTGTTGTAGTGCTGCTGGGCGAGCAGGGTAGTCGGCACCAGGATCGCCACTTGCTTGCCGCCATGCACCGCGATGAAGGCGGCGCGCATCGCCACTTCGGTCTTGCCGAAGCCCACGTCGCCGCACACCAGGCGGTCCATCGGCTTGGGCGCGAGCATGTCGGCGCGCACCGCTTCGATGGTGGTTTGCTGGTCCGGGGTTTCTTCGAAGGCAAAGCCGGCGCTGAACGTGGCGTAGTCGGCTTTCGGGTCGGCGAACGCATAACCCTCGCGGGCGGCGCGACGGGCATAGATGTCGAGCAGCTCGGCGGCGACGTCGCGCACCTGTTCGGCGGCCTTGCGCTTGGCTTTCTGCCAGGTCTCGGAACCCAGGCGGTGCAACGGCGCCAGGGCGTCGTCGCTGCCGGTGTAGCGGGCGATCAGGTGCAGGTTGGCCACCGGCACATACAGCTTGGCGCCTTCGGCGTATTCCATGGTGAGGAATTCGGCGGCCTGGTTGTCGATTTCCAGCGTTTGCAGGCCCAGGTAGCGGCCGACGCCGTGGTCGATATGCACCACCGGCGCGCCTTCGCGCAGTTCGGTGAGGTTTTTGATCACTGCGTCGTTGTTGGCGTCGGCGCGTTTTTCGCGGCGACGGCGCTGCATCACCCGTTGCCCGAACAGCGGGCTTTCGGCGATCAGCGCCAGGGCCGGATC
This sequence comes from Pseudomonas sp. K8, assembly GCF_014889455.1. Taxonomy (NCBI): domain Bacteria; kingdom Pseudomonadati; phylum Pseudomonadota; class Gammaproteobacteria; order Pseudomonadales; family Pseudomonadaceae; genus Pseudomonas; species Pseudomonas sp. K8. Next base: position 21,370 of record NZ_VJWO01000062.1, on the reverse strand, counting down.
GTCCAGCAACAGGCCTTCATCCAGCGGCGCAATGGTGATCGCCAGGCGCTCTTTGCCGGCGACGAAGTCCGGCCAGCTGTCGACGGTTTTCGGGCGCAGCTTCAGGCGTTCCAGCAGCTCCAGCAGCACTTCGCGGCGCCCGGCCGATTCGGCGGTAAACAGCACGCGCCCGGCGAAATCGCCGAGGAAGTGGGACAGCGCTTCGAGTGGCTGGCTGGCCTTGGCTTCAATCGCCAGGTTCGGCAGGTTTTGCGCGGGGAAGCGCGTGCGGCCGCTGCCTGCGTCCACATCCTCTTGGCTGGCGACCACGCGCGGCCAGTTTTTCAGGCGGGCGAAGCAGTCTTCCACCGGCAGGAACAGTTCGGCGGGCGGTAATAAAGGACGGGACGGATCGACGCGACGCTCTTCATAGCGGTTGCGCACGTCGCTCCAGAAGTTTTCCGCCGCCTGCTCTATGCCCGGCAGCGAGAACACCTGGGTGTCCTGGGGCAGGTAGTCGAACAGGGTGGAGGTTTCGTCGAAGAACAGCGGCAGGTAGTACTCGATACCGGCGGGGGGAATCCCGCTGCTCAAGTCCTGGAAGATCGGGCAGCGGCGGAAGTCGACGTCGAAGCGTTCGCGAAAGCGCGCCTTGAAACGCGTCACCGCGTCTTTCTGCAGCGGGAATTCCCGCGCCGGCAGCAGTTTGATCGACTCGACTTTGTCGATGGAGCGCTGGTTTTCCGGATCGAAGGTGCGCAGGGTCTCGATTTCGTCATCGAACAGGTCGATGCGGTACGGCAACTTGCTGCCCATCGGGAACAGGTCGATCAGCGCACCGCGCACCGCGAATTCGCCGTGCTCGTACACCGTGTCGACGCAGCGGTAGCCGCTGGCTTCCAGGCGTGTACGCATTTGCTCCACGTCGAGCTTCTGGCCGATATCCAGCACCAGGCTGCTGCCCAGCAGGAACTTGGTCGGCGCCAGGCGGTGCAGCGCCGTGGTGATCGGCACCACCAGCACGCCGTGGACCAGTTCCGGCAGGCGGTACAGGCTGGCGATGCGCTGGGAAATGATGTCCTGGTGCGGCGAGAACAGGTCGTAGGGCAGGGTTTCCCAGTCGGGAAAATGCAGCACCGGCAAATCGGGGGCGAAGAAGCTCAGCTCCTGCTCCAGCCGTTCGGCGCTTTGGCTGTCGGCGGTAAGCAGCAGGGTAAAGCGCTTGGCTGCGCTGGCAGCCTCGGCGATGGCCAGGCTCAGGGCGGCACCGGGCAAATTGCCCCAGTGCTGTTTACCTGCCGCGGCAGGGAGTTGCGGTAGACGCAGAACGGGCACGGAAGGTTGAGCTCCAAGCGTTGCGACAAAGTCGGTAATTGTAACGGCCCGAGGTGCCGCCTGTCAGTTGCTGACTGAGCCTATTACGGTTTGCGGGAAATGTGGTGGCTAAGACAAACAATGGCGCGTTTTGACTCAATATGTAGTGCCAAAATGCATATAGTTTTCGGAGGGTTACGGACAAGTCGTGCTGCCCGCTCCACTAGTGGCCTTCTGGAACCCGCGTATTTACTGGGCTGCAGCGAGGTGGCTTTTTTGGGTAAGCGCTTTTTGTTGTAGGGCGCGCATTGCTCCGGGGGCGGCCGGGCGGCATAATGTAGCCCCTTTTTTCAGCCCCTACATGTGGAAGGTTCCCGTGACTCAGAAGCCCGACCAGTGTCTTGGTGAATGGATCGACCGTGAAGCACTCGCTGAAGCGATGATCCCGCTTATCGGTCAGCTGTACCGCAATAACAATGTGGTGAGCTCGATCTATGGCCGCAGTCTGATCAACCAGTCAGTCATCGCGATTCTCAAGGCGCATCGCTTTGCTCGCCATCGTTCGACCAACGACAGCGAACTCTCCGTCCACGAAACATTCCCTCTGCTCAAAGCCATGAGCGAGCTCAAGCTCGGCGCGGCTTCGGTAGACCTGGGCAAGTTGGCCGCCAAGTTCCGCGCTGAAGCCAACGGCCGTTCCGTCGAGCAATTCGTGCGTGAAGAAATGGCCGACGTGGTCGGCAAGCAGAACGCCTCCGCCCGTAAAGGCACTGACGTTGTGCTCTACGGCTTCGGTCGCATCGGCCGCCTGCTGGCACGCATCCTGATCGGTAAAACCGGTGGCGGCGACGGCCTGCGCCTGCGCGCCATCGTGGTACGCAAGGGCGCCGAGAACGACCTGGCCAAGCGCGCGAGCCTCTTGCGTCGCGACTCGGTACACGGTCCGTTCAACGGCACCATCGTCATCGACGAAGAAAACAACACCATTACCGCCAACGGTAACCTGATCCAGGTGATCTACGCGAAGAACCCGACCGAGGTGGATTACACCCAGTACGGCATCAAGGACGCCCTGCTGGTGGATAACACCGGCGTATGGCGCGACGCCGAAGGCCTGGGCCAGCACCTGACCTGCCCGGGCGTTGCCCGCGTTGTCCTGACCGCGCCTGGCAAAGGCAAGCTGAAGAACATCGTTCACGGCATCAACCACATGGAAATCACCGCTGACGACAAGATCGTGTCCGCCGCTTCCTGCACCACCAACGCCATCGTGCCGGTGCTGAAGGCAGTCAATGACAAGTTCGGCATCATCAACGGCCACGTCGAAACCGTTCACTCGTACACCAACGACCAGAACCTGATCGACAACTTCCACAAGGGCAATCGCCGTGGTCGCAGCGCCGCGCTGAACATGGTGATCACCGAGACCGGTGCCGCCACCGCTGCCGCCAAGGCCCTGCCTGAGCTGGCCGGCAAGCTGACCGGTAACGCGATCCGCGTGCCGACGCCTAACGTGTCGATGGCCATTCTCAACCTGAACCTTGAGAAAGCCGCTACCCGCGACGAGATGAACGAGTACCTGCGCTACATGGCGCTGCACTCCGATTTGCATAAGCAAATCGACTTCGTCAACTCCCAGGAAGTGGTCTCCACCGACTTCGTTGGCTCGCGCCACGCCGGTGTGGTGGACGCGGAAGCGACCATTACCCAGGACAACCGTGTTGTGCTGTACGTGTGGTACGACAACGAGTTCGGCTACAGCTGCCAGGTCGTTCGCGTGATGGAAGACATGGCTGGGGTCAACCCGCCTGCATTCCCGCGCTAAGCGTCCAGGTTGAATGAAAAAGCCCCGACTGGTTCGGGGCTTTTTTCTGTCTGTGGGTTTTGGGTGTGTGGGAGGCATCGCGCGCAAGCCTGCGCCTACAGGGGAATGCATTTTTTCAGGCGATACGCCGTCAACTGTGGCCGGCCAAGGTGGGACGATCCGCCTCATTGGTGAGCGCCGGGAGCGCGAACATCAGCCATAAACAGATAACGGCATGCCGCATAATGGGCGGTCCTGCCAGGGTGTACGCCTGCGGGTTAATTCACTTTTCGACGGCGATCAGGTTTATGGGCAATCTGCGACAGATAGCGATGGTGTGCGGTTTTGCGGCGCTGGCCGGCTGTGGCGGCGATACGCTGGAGCAGTTTGGGGGGCCGACCATGGGCAGCACCTATTCGATCCAGTATGTCAGAAGCTCGACGGCACCTACGCCGAAAGAGCTGCAGCGCCAGGTGGAAAAAATCCTGGGGGATGTCGACCGACAGCTGTCGACCTACCGCAGCGACTCGGATATCGAGCGTTTCAACAATCTGCCGGCCAATAGCTGCCAGCCGATGCCCGCACCGGTGCTGCAACTGGTGCGTACCGGCGAGCAACTGTCCCAGGCCAGCGCGGGTGCGTTCGACCTGACGGTGGAACCGCTGCTGAACCTGTGGGGGTTCGGGCCCCAGGCCCGGCAACTCAAGGTGCCGGACGCCGCGACGCTGGCCGAGGTGCGTCAACGGGTCGGTCACCAGCATCTGCGCATCGACGGCGAACAGCTGTGCAAGGACGCCGCCGTCGAGGTCGACTTCAACAGCATTGCTGCCGGTTACGCGGTGGATCGTATCGCCGAGCTGTTGAGCGGCCTGGGTATCCATCACTACCTCGCCGAAGCCACCGGCGAACTCAAGGCTGCCGGCCACAAACCGGATGGTTCGCCCTGGCGCGTCGCGCTGGAAGAGCCTCGCGATGACCAGCAGGTCGCCGAAAAAATCATCCGTGTAGACGGCTTTGGTGTGTCCACATCGGGTGACTATCGTAATTATTTCCAGCAGGGTGGTCGGCGCTATTCCCACACCCTGGATGCGCGGACCGGCGCGCCGATTACCCATCAACTGGCATCGGTGACAGTGCTGCACCCGTCGGCGCTGATGGCCGATGGACTGTCGACGTTGCTGTTGATCCTTGGGCCGGAGCAAGGCTGGGATTACGCCGAACAGCACCAGATCGCCGCGTTTTTTGTGCAGCGCGAGGGGGACGTTTTCGTCACGCGCAGTAATCAGGCGTTCGAACAGATGACCGCTGTGAAACCGTAATCCACGTTGTGTAGTAAAGGCAAAACTGGCCTACGACGCGACCAAGGGTTAATGTGCGCGGCGTTGAGCCTTATATAGACTGTGCCCGGGTTCACACACTTGAGCCAAATTGTCCTTCATGACCGCTGGCCGCGGCATGATTTAGCCAGGCGTCAAACCGCGCGCCTGGCCTGTTCTGAGGAGTACGCATGGCTGTCTACAACTACGACGTGGTAGTACTGGGTTCCGGCCCGGCTGGAGAAGGTGCGGCGATGAACGCCGCGAAGGCAGGGCGCAAGGTGGCAATGGTCGATAGCCGTCGCCAGGTCGGCGGAAACTGCACCCACCTGGGTACCATCCCGTCCAAGGCCTTGCGTCACTCAGTGCGCCAGATCATGCAGTTCAATACCAATCCGATGTTCCGGGCCATTGGCGAGCCGCGTTGGTTTTCGTTCCCGGACGTGCTCAAAAGCGCGGAAAAAGTCATCGCCAAGCAGGTGGCGTCGCGGACCGGCTACTACGCCCGTAACCGTGTCGACCTGTTCTTCGGCACCGGCAGCTTCGCCGACGAGCAAACCGTCGAAGTGGTCTGCTCCAACGGTGTGGTCGAGAAGCTGGTGGCCAAGCACATCATCATCGCTACCGGGTCGCGCCCGTATCGCCCGGTGGATATCGATTTCCTCCACCCGCGTATCTACGATAGCGACACCATCCTCAGCCTAGGCCATACCCCACGCAAACTGATCATCTATGGCGCCGGCGTGATCGGCTGCGAATACGCCTCGATCTTCAGCGGCCTGGGGGTGCTGGTAGAGCTGGTGGACAACCGTGAGCAGTTGCTGAGCTTCCTCGACTCGGAAATTTCCCAGGCGTTGAGTTATCACTTCAGCAACAACAACATCACCGTGCGCCACAACGAAGAGTACGAGCGCGTCGAAGGCCTGGACAACGGTGTGATCCTGCACCTCAAGTCCGGCAAGAAGATCAAGGCCGACGCCTTGCTCTGGTGCAACGGTCGTACCGGCAACACCGACAAGCTGGGCATGGAAAATGTCGGGGTCAAGGTCAACAACCGTGGCCAGATCGAAGTGGACGAGAACTATCGCACCTGCGTGTCGAATATCTACGGTGCCGGCGACGTGATCGGCTGGCCAAGCCTGGCCAGCGCCGCCCATGACCAGGGCCGTTCGGCCGCCGGCAGCATTGTCGACAATGGCAGCTGGCGCTATGTGAACGACGTGCCGACCGGGATCTACACGATTCCGGAGATCAGCTCGATCGGTAAGAACGAACACGAACTGACCAAGGCCAAGGTGCCTTACGAAGTGGGCAAGGCGTTCTTCAAGAGCATGGCGCGTGCGCAGATCGCCGGCGAGCCGCAAGGCATGCTGAAGATTCTGTTCCACCGTGAAACCCTGGAAGTCCTCGGCGTGCATTGCTTCGGCTACCAGGCTTCGGAGATCGTCCACATCGGCCAGGCCATCATGAACCAGCCGGGCGAGCAAAATACCCTCAAGTATTTCGTCAACACCACGTTCAACTACCCAACCATGGCGGAAGCCTATCGGGTCGCGGCCTACGACGGCCTCAACCGGCTTTTTTGAGCGGCTCCGGCCGGTGGCCTGAGCCGGCCGGGGAGACCGATTTCAGTAATTCTCGAGCGTGGCAGTGGCCAAACCGGGAAAGTCTGTAATCAGGCTATCTACGCCGAAGTCGGCGAGCCTGCGCATCAGCGCAGGTTCGTTGACTGTCCACACCGACACGTGCAATCCCTGGCGCTGGGCTTTTTCCAGACGCTCGGGGGTACACAACGTCCAGTTCAACGCCAGAAACTCACAGCCATAGTTTTGCGCGACCTTCAGCGGGTCGAGCCAGGCGTATTCGGCCACCAGCCCGCGCGACAGGTCCGGGGTGAGTTCCACCGCCGCTTTCAACACTTCCCGTGAGCTTGAGGTCACTGTGACCTTGTCCATGAGGCCGAAACGCACGGCCATTTCCCGGATCGCCAGCACGGTGGTCGCGGCGCGGGTGCGCGAGGCGCTTTTGACTTCCAGTTGCCAGTGATCGAAGTCGCACTTTTCGAACAGCTCTTCCAGGCGCGGGATCGGGCAGGGGTTGATCCAGCCGGGGCCGCCTTTGCGGGCGTCCATCTTCACCAGGTCTGCCGCCGAATACTCGACGACTTTGCCGCGCCGGTCGGCGGTGCGCTTGAGGGTCGGGTCGTGGATGACCATCAGTTCGCCGTCCATGGACAGGTGCAAATCCAATTCGCAACGGCGTACACCGTGCTTGAGGCACTGCTGGAAGCTGGTCAGGGTGTTTTCTGGTGCTTCGCCTTTGGCACCGCGGTGGCCGTAGATCAGGGTCACAGTTGCTCCTTTGCGCCAGGTCGTCTGGCGGGGTGAATACGAATTCAGGTGTCTTTGGCGTCGCTCTGTTCCCGCGCCAGGCGCCGTTGCTGCGCCTGTTTCTGCAGGATGTAGCGCGCCAGCAGTTGGCGTTGGGCGTCGGTCATCGATTCGAATTCCGTGCCAATGGCAAAAGCGCCGCCCTTGGCATCGCAATGGGTGACCCGCGCCCGTAACAGCAGGCCCAGCGCCTGGGGCATCAGCACCAGCTTGACCGCCAGGTGGGCGTCGAGTGCCAGGGGCGTCGGGTGCTGGAAGTCGATGCCGCCTTCGGAAATGATCACCGGCTGCGGTGCGCCGACTTCATCCAGCAGGCCGCGCGCCATGATCTGGCTGAGCAGATCCAGGCGTTTGTTCTGGATTCGGAGGAGGGCGGCCAGGCTGCGATCTTTCTCGCTGAGCTGGCGCAACAGGTGTTGGGCTTCGAATTCGCTCAGGTGCAGTTCACTGAGTAGATTGAATAGCGGCGAATCATCCAGCAACACTTCCTTGCTCGCCGCTTCGGGGGCGGACAGGCTTTTGATTTGAAGTGCGATCATGTCGTCGATACGGTAGTATTCGCGGCGTTCTTCTTCATCTAATGTCGACATGGCGAACCCAAAGTAGCGGTAATGGTCTGAGTGTAAAGCTGCTTACCAGACCCCGCCACCGGGACGTCTTCTTTTCCTCCGAACAAGCCCCGACATGTTCAGACCTCTCTTCGTATTTATTGGCACGCGTTATACCCGTGCAAAGCGTCGCAATCATTTTGTGTCGTTCATTTCCTTGACCTCGATGATCGGTCTCGCCCTTGGCGTGGTCGTGATGATCGTGGTGTTGTCGGTGATGAACGGCTTCGATCATGAGATGCGTACCCGCGTGCTGGGCATGGTGCCCCACGCGACCATCGAGTCGGGTGAACCGATCAGCGACTGGCAAAGCCTGGCCGACAAGGTCAAGCAGAACCCCAAGGTCGTGGCCGTGGCGCCGTTCACCCAGATGCAAGGGTTGCTGACCAATGACGGCAAGGTGCAGAAAATCCTGCTCAATGCCATCGACCCGGTCCAGGAGCGCAAGGTCTCGATCATCGACAAGTTCATGCTGCAGGGCAAACTCGACGACCTGGCGCCCGGCAGCTTCGGCATCGTCATCGGCGACAAGGCCGCGGCCAAGCTCGGCGTGGGCATCGGCGACAAGCTGACCTTCGTCGCCCCGGAAGTCACCGTGACCCCGGCCGGCATGTTCCCGCGCATGAAGCGCTTTACCGTGGTCGGCACCTTCCACGTCGGCGCTGGCGAGATCGACGGCTACCTCGGCCTGACCAACCTCACCGACCTGGCGCGTCTGCATCGCTGGAAGCCGGACCAGGTGCAGGGCCTGCGCCTGAAGTTCAACGACTTGTTCGACGCCCCGCGCGGCGCCTGGGAAATCGCTCAGCACCTGGGTGAAAACCAGTACTACGCCCGCGACTGGACCCGTACCCACGGCAACCTGTACCAGGCCATCCGCATGGAAAAAGCCATGATCGGCCTGCTGTTGCTGCTGATCGTCGCCGTCGCGGCCTTCAACATCATCTCCACCCTGGTGATGGTGGTGAACGACAAGAAGGGCGACATCGCCATCCTGCGCACCCTGGGCGCCACGCCGGGGCAGATCATGGCGATCTTCATGGTGCAGGGCACGGTGATCGGCGTGGTCGGCACCTTGATTGGCACCGCGCTGGGCATTCTGGCTGCGCTCAACGTCAGCGCTGCCATCGCCGGCCTCGAAACCCTGATCGGCCACAAGTTTCTCAACGCCGACGTCTACTTTATCGATTACTTGCCGTCCCAGGTTCAGGCCCAGGACGTGCTGATGGTGGGCGGCGCTGCGTTGGTCCTGAGTTTCCTTGCCACCCTGTATCCAGCCTGGCGCGCGGCACGTACCCAGCCAGCACAGGCCTTACGTTATGAGTGAATCGGGCATGAGTGAAAAAGCAATCCTGAGCTGCCGCAACCTGGGCAAGTCCTACGAGGAAGGTCCGGAATCGGTGGTGGTGTTGTCCAACCTGCAACTTGAGCTGCACCCCGGCGAGCGCGTGGCGATCGTCGGCAGTTCCGGTTCCGGCAAAAGTACCTTGCTCAACCTGTTGGGCGGCCTCGATACGCCGTCCCAGGGCAGCGTGTGGCTGGCCGGCGAAGAACTCTCGGCCCTCGGCGAAAAGGCCCGCGGCCAACTGCGCAACCGTTCGTTGGGTTTCGTCTACCAGTTCCACCACCTGTTGCCGGAGTTCACCGCCCTGGAAAACGTGTGCATGCCGCTGCTGATCGGCAAGACCGCGATCCCAGAGGCGCGCCAGCGTGCCAAGGCTTTGCTGGAGCGCGTTGGCCTCGGCCATCGCCTGGAGCACAAACCGGCCGAATTGTCTGGCGGTGAGCGCCAGCGTGTGGCGATTGCCCGCGCCCTGGTGAACAACCCGGGCCTGGTGATGCTCGACGAGCCGACCGGCAACCTCGATTCCCACACCGCCCAGGGCATCAAGGACTTGATGCTCGAACTGAGCACCCAGATGCGTACCGCGTTCCTGGTGGTGACCCATGACATGAGCATGGCCCGGCAGATGGACCGCGTACTGCACCTGCAGGAAGGTCATCTGGTCGCCATCTGACCTGTTTCAAGCCCGGTGCATGACGCCGGGTTTTTTCATTTTTTCAGGCGGTGCAAGCGAATGTTCAGACCGTTATCGATTTTCATCGGCACGCGCTATACCCGCGCCAAGCGCCGCAACCGTTTTGTTTCGTTTATCTCGATGACCTCGATGATCGGCCTCGCCCTGGGCGTGCTGGCGATGATCGTGGTGTTGTCGGTGATGAATGGCTTTCAACGCGAAATGAGCTCGCGCATCCTCGGCATGGTGCCTCACGCCACCATCGTCGGCGTGAACCCGATCGACAACTGGCAGCCGGTGGCCGCGGCCGCGATGAAGAATCCCGAAGTGACTGCCGCAGTACCGTTCACGCAGATGGACGGTATGTTCTCCTACAAGGGCGCGATGCAGCCGATCGAGATCAGCGGCGTCGACCCGGCCCAGGAAGGCAAGGTGTCGATCGTGGCCCAGCATATCGTCCAGGGCAAACTGGAAGACTTGAAGCCCGGCGAGTTCGGCGTGGTGGTCGGTGAAATCACCGCGCGGCGCTTTCGCCTGAACGTGGGCGACAAGCTGACCCTGATCGTCCCGGAAATCAGCAGCGCGCCGGGTGGCATCACCCCGCGCATGCAGCGATTGAACGTGGTCGGTATCTTCAAGGTCGGCGCCGAGCTGGACGGTTCGATGGCGTTGATCCATATGGCCGACGCCGCAGAAATTCAGCATTGGCTGCCGAACCAGGTGCAGAGCGTGCGCCTGGCGGTGAAGGACTTGTACGCGGCGCCCAAGGTCTCGGCGGACATCGCCGCCAGCCTCGGTGCGGCCTACAAGGCGGATGACTGGACCCACACCCAGGGCAGCCTGTTCAGCGCGATGAAGATGGAAAAAACCATGATCGGCCTGCTGTTGCTGATGATCGTCGCGGTGGCGGCGTTCAACATCATCGCCACGTTGATCATGGTGGTGAACGACAAGGGCGCGGACATCGCGATCCTGCGGACCATCGGCGCCACGCCACGGCAGATCATGGCGATCTTCATGGTGCAGGGCACGGTGATCGGTATCGTCGGCACCCTGATCGGCGGTGTGCTGGGCGTGATTGCGGCGCTGAACGTCAGTGAACTGGTGGGTTGGCTGGAGCGCGTGACCGGGCAGCATATCTTCAGTTCGGACGTGTACTTCGTCAGCAACCTGCCCTCGCAATTGCAGGGTGGGGATGTGCTGCTGATCTGCTCGGCCGGGTTTGTGTTGAGCTTTTTGGCCACGGTTTACCCGGCGTATCGGGCGGCGAAGATCGAGCCGGCGCATGCCCTCAGGTATTCGTAGGATTTAAGACCGCTATCGGGAGCAAGCCCCTCCCACATTTTGATCTGTGAATACATTCAAAATGTGGGAGGGAGCTTGCTCCCGATAGCGCCGGCACAGCTTGCATCAACCCCCCCTGGCAACTCGATCACAAACCGCGTCCACCCCGGCTCAGACTCGCAATAAATCCGCCCGCCATGCGCCCGCACTATCGACTGGGTAATCGCCAGCCCCAGCCCTGCGTGTTCACTGCTGCCTTCATGCCGCGCCGGGTCGGCCCGGTAGAAGCGGTCGAACAACCGCGGTAACACCTCCGCCGGAATGCCTTCGCCGCTGTTCTCCACTGTCAGTGTCACGCCTTGTGCGCCCTGCGCCAGATGCACCCGTACTTCGCCGCCCGCGGGCGTAAAGCGCAGCGCGTTGTCCAGCAGGTTCGACAATGCCCGGCGCAACATGCCGCGATCGCCGGTTGTGTGAGCCATACCCTCGCGCACCAGGCTGACGTGCGCGTCTTCCGCCAGCAAGACGAAGAACTCCAGCAGTGCGTCCACTTCATCCGCGAGCTTCAACGGTTCGCGCGTGGGCGCCAACAGCCCGTGATCGGCCTTGGCCAGGTACAACATGTCGTTCACCAGTTGCGCCATCCACTGCAACTCTTCCAGGTTGCTGTGCAGCGCCTCGCGGTAATCCTCCAGCGGGCGCGGCTGGGTGAGGATGACTTGGGTGTGGGTCAACAGGTTCGACAGAGGCGTGCGCAGTTCGTGGGCGATATCGGCGGAGAACGCCGAGAGGCGCTGGAACGCGTCGTCCAGTCGGCCCAGCATGGCGTTGAAGGCCTGGGCCAGTTCCGCCAGTTCCACCGGCATGCCCTGCTCGGGCAAACGCTGGGTCAGGGAGTGGGCCGACACGCTGGCGGCCACTTCGCCCATGCGCCGCAACGGTCGCAGCCCGCTGCGCGCCGCCCAGGCGCCGAGCAGCGCGGTGGCCAGGGCCGAGAGGCTGACCGTGAGCCAGATCAAATGCTGCATGCGCTGCAGGAAGTGCTGATGGTGGGTGATGTCGAGCATCAGGCTCAGTTGCGGCGAGTCGGGTTGGCCCGGCCTTAGCGGCGCGTTGTACACGCGGTAGTCGGTGCCGGCGTTCTGCAGGCTGTGCAGGCCGGGCGACTCGGGCAGGGCAATGGCCGGCGCGCCGTCAAACCAGCGCTGGCCGGCGGCGGTGATGCGTACTGCGAGGTCGGGCTGGCGATTGAGCTCGGCGCGCAGTTGCGCTTCGCGCTGGGCGAATAGCTGCGGTGAGTCGACGCCCTGCAAGGTGCTGCGCAGCGCCACCAGTTTGCTTTCGAGCAGTTGCTGGTCCAGCTCGACAAAATGCGCCTCGCTGGCCCGGTTGAACAGCACGCCGGCGAGCAACGAGACCACCGCGGTGCAAGCTGCAAACAGCAGGGCCAGGCGACTGGTCAGGGACAGGCGCTTGATCAACTGCATCGCTCCTCCAGCACATAACCCATGCCGCGCACGGTGTGGATGAGTTTATTGGGGAAGTTGTCGTCGACTTTCAGGCGCAGGCGGCGGATCGCCACTTCGATGATGTTGGTGTCGCTGTCAAAGTTCATGTCCCACACCTGGGACGCGATCAGCGACTTGGGCAGTACTTCGCCCTGGCGCCGCAGCAGCAGTTCGAGCAGGGCGAACTCCTTGGCGGTGAGGTCGATGCGCTGGCCGTCGCGCTCGACGCGGCGGCGGATCAGGTCCAGGCGCAGGTCGGCCAGTTGCAGGGTGGTTTCCTGCGGTGCGCTGCTGCCACGGCGCAACAGGCTGCGCACCCGCGCAAGCAGTTCGGAGAAGGCGAACGGCTTGACCAGATAATCGTCGGCGCCCAGTTCCAGGCCGTGTACGCGGTCTTCCACAGCGTCGCGGGCGGTGAGAAACAGCACCGGGATGTCGAGGCCGGCGCTGCGCACGGCCTGTAGGATCTGCCAACCATTGCGACCGGGCAGCATCACATCGAGGATCAGCAGGTCGTAATCGCCGGTCAGCGCCAAGTGTTGGCCGCTGGTGCCGTCGGCCACCAGCTCGGTGGTAAAACCGGCTTCGGTCAGGCCTTGGCGCAGGTAATGGCCGGTTTTGGGTTGGTCTTCGACGATCAGCAGTTTCATGGGCAGCTCTTGGCGGCGGGTCACGTCAGGCTTTATACCGTGGTGGCCAGGGGAGGGGCGCAACCTGACAAAGTTGTAATCTAGCAGTCAGCTGGCTGGCAGCGCTGCAATCTTAGAGTGGTCCTCAGACTGATCCCACACCTTTGGAGAATTGAGATGGCATTGCGTACCCCCTTGTTGTTGGCGGGCTGCCTGTTGGCGTTGAGTGTCGGAGCAATGGCCGGCACGGCCCACACCTATGCGTTTGGCCAGCCGGCATCTGCCGATAAGGCCACGCGCACCGTGGAAGTGGTGCTGCAGGATATGTCCTTTTCGCCCAAGTCCCTGGACGTAAAGGCCGGTGAGACCGTGCGCTTTGTGCTGGTCAACAAAGGCCAGTTGCTCCATGAGTTCAACCTGGGCGATGCGGCCATGCATGCGGAGCATCAGAAGCAAATGATGCAGATGCAGGCCAGCGGCATGCTGAACGCCACCGGCATGGGCAAGATGGACCACGGCGCCATGGGCCACGGCGATATGAGCAATATGGGCAATATGGGCGGGATGAAGCACGATGACCCCAACAGTGTTCTGGTCGGACCGGGTAAAACCGCTGAGTTGACCTGGACCTTCAGCAAAGCCACCGGGTTGGAGTTTGCCTGCAATATTCCCGGGCACTACCAGGCGGGCATGGTCGGCAAGATCAACGTCGATTGAGCCGCTGCGGCAACTGACGGTGTCGATGCGGCGGTTGTTAGAGGCGGGGGCAAAGGCTGGTAGACTGGTGGGGTTAATTTAGCCAGGTTTCCGCCATGCATCCCGCAGCCGAACATTCGCCGCTGGGCAAGTCCAGTGAATACATCTCCACCTACACCCCTTCGTTGCTGTTCCCGATTCCACGCGCCGCGAAATGGGCCGAGCTGGGCCTGAGCGCCGAGACCCTGCCGTACACGGGCGTGGATTTCTGGAACTGCTTCGAACTGTCCTGGCTGCTGCCGTCGGGCAAGCCGGTGGTGGCCATCGGTGAATTCAGCATTGCGGCCGACTCGCCGAATATCATCGAGTCCAAGTCCTTCAAGCTGTACCTCAACTCGCTGAACCAGACTGTGTTTGCCGATACGCAAAGTCTGGAGGCGACGTTGCGCACCGACCTCAGCGCTGCTGCCGGCAAGCCGGTGGGCGTGCGCGTGCGCAGCCTGGCCGAGGTTGAAGCCGAAGGCGTGGTGGCGTTGCCGGGAGTGTGCATCGATGACCTGGATATCAGCGTCAGCAACTACGAACATCCGCGTCCGGAACTGCTGCGTTGCGATGACTCGCGCATTGTCGAGGAGAGCGTGTACAGCCACCTGCTCAAATCCAACTGCCCGGTCACCAGCCAGCCCGACTGGGGCAGCGTGGCCGTGCAATACCGCGGCGCACAGCTGGATCACGCCAGCCTGTTGGAGTATCTGGTGAGCTTTCGCCAGCACTCGGACTTCCATGAGCAGTGCGTGGAGCGGATCTTCCTGGACTTGCAGCGCCTGCTGAAGCCGGAGAAGTTGACGGTATATGCGCGGTATGTGCGGCGGGGTGGGTTGGATATCAACCCATATCGCAGTACTGAGGCGGTGCCGTTCCAGAACCTGCGCCTGGCGCGCCAGTAACCTTTACACAAACCAAAATGTGGGAGGGGGCTTGCCCCCGATAGCGGAGTGTCAGTCACAGTCTCTGTGCCTGACCCACTGCTATCGGGGGCAAGCCCCCTCCCACATCGCACAGCTGGATCACGCCAGCCTGTTGGAGTATCTGGTGAGCTTTCGCCAGCACTCGGACTTCCATGAGCAGTGCGTGGAGCGGATCTTCCTGGACTTGCAGCGCCTGCTGAAGCCGGAGAAGTTGACGGTATATGCGCGGTATGTGCGGCGGGGTGGGTTGGATATCAACCCGTATCGCAGTACTGAGGCGGTGCCATTCCAGAACCTGCGCCTGGCGCGCCAGTAACCTTGTACACAAACCAAAATGTGGGAGGGGGCTTGCCCCCGATAGCGGAGTGTCAGTCACAGTCTCTGTGCCTGACCCACCCCTATCGGGGGCAAGCCCCCTCCCACATTTGGTTCTGTGCTTGGTTTGGGCGCGGGTTAAATGCCGATGTTGCCCAGGGTGATCACGATATTGCGCAGCGTCCCGGCAATGCCCGGATGGTCTAACTCGAAACCTTCTACCGCCCGGTTCACATCGTCTACGATGCTGGGCGGCTGGGTGGCCGGTTCCAGTTCAAGTTGTACTTCAAACTTGGCCAGCAAGGCTTCCAGCGCTTCACGTTTTTCGGGTGGCAGCGGTGGTTCCTGATTCAGTTGCTCGCGCAGGATATTGACCTGTTCTTGCAGTTTTTCGCGGGCAGGCATGGTGTTGTTCCTTTTATCGATAGGCACTGGCATAGACCACGGCACGCCGAGAAAGGTCTACGAGAGGAGCTGTAGATTAATCTACCGGCGCCGTCTGTGCATGATCTCAATCAGGGCTTTTCGCCTTTGAGCTGGCGCAGGCTGATGTCTGCCAGGCAGGTGCCGAGCTCGCCGAGGTGATCAATCACCGAATGCACCCCCAGCCCATACAACGCCACGGTGGCCTTGCCGCGTTTGTATTCGCGTTGTTGGTCGGTCAGTGCCTGCCATTGCTCGGGCGCCAGGCCGCACAGCGAACCGCAGGACGCCAGGCCGATAGTCCACAGCCCGGCATTCAGGCCCGATTGCAGCAGGCGCGGCTCACCGCTGACCAGCACGCAGCCTTCCAGGCGTTCGATGTTCAATTCCATCAAGGCTTGCCAGCATGCATGAGGGGCGGGCCAGCGGATGGAAGAGGGCGATGCGGCCTTGAGCCAATCGGGCAGCGCAGCGGCCAGCGGGGTCGTCACCGAGGGCGGCAGTTCATCCAGCCAGGCGCAGGGCACGCCTTGTTCCTGGAGGCTGCGCAGGACCTTCAACGCACCTGGCGTGGCTTCGGCGTGCGGGGAGGGTGAATCGGTACGCGCCTGGGAACCGAAATCGACCAGGCAGCCACTCAGGCCGAACAACACGGCGGTCAAGGTGGGGGCAGTGGCGACGGCAATCTCGGCGTGAGGCATTTCGACATCCTTGAAATAGCTGTGACGCTATCGGAGTGGCGTGACAAGCCCATGACACTTTGTAGGGTTTTTGTACATTCTCTGTATGTCGTTTCTTAGCATCTGCCCAAAAAGGACACTTCCGTCATATACTGGCGCCTTATTCAGGGCATAGCGCCCATGACAGACTATTCAAGGAGCAAAAGCTATGCGCTGGAGCCACTACTTCGCTCAGTTTTCGGTGTGTGCCGTTATCCTGATGGCCCCTTTCGCCGCACAGGCCGCGTCGGAAGATGATCCATGGGAAAGCATCAACCGCCCGATCTTCACCTTCAACGACACCGTTGATACCTACGCCCTCAAACCATTGGCCCAAGGCTATCAGTTTGTGACCCCGCAATTCGTGCAGGACGGCGTGCACAACTTCTTCCGCAATATCGGCGATGTCGGCAACCTGGCCAACAACGTGTTGCAACTCAAGCCACACGCGGCCGGCGTGGACACTGCCCGCCTGTTGATGAACACCACCTTCGGCGTGCTGGGTTTTATCGACGTCGGCACCAAAATGGGGCTGCAACGCAGCGATGAAGACTTCGGCCAAACCCTCGGTTACTGGGGCGTCGGCAGCGGTCCTTACGTGATGCTGCCGCTGCTGGGCCCAAGCACCCTGCGCGACGCGCCGTCCAAATACGTGGACAGCTACACCCAACCGTACCGCTACATGAACGACATCGGCTGGCGCAACAGCACCTTCGGCCTGAACATCGTCGATACCCGTGCCAGCCTGCTCGACAGCGAGAAGTTGATCACCGGCGACAAGTACACCTTCATCCGCAACGCCTACCTGCAGAACCGCGAGTTCAAGGTCAAGGACGGCAAGGTTGTCGACGACTTCTAGGTCGAGACCTCTTGAAACGAAAAAAGGCGACCATGTGGTCGCCTTTTTTGTGCGCGGGTATTAGCGCATTTTCAGGATCTTCAGCCCCAGATGCTGGCCGTCGCCCTCGTTCCTCGCCCATACCACCTGGGTGTCCGCTTCCAGGCCCGCGAGGGCCGCGTGCTCCGACTCGATACGCACGGTCAGCAGATCGCCCACCGTGAACTGGCGAGGTGCCTGCACCTGCATGCCGGAGCTGGAGAGGTCCACGCAAACCCCGTCAATTTCTTGCCCGGCATGGATCAAAGAGACATTGGCATCCACTCGCATGCGGATGAAATCGCGCTTTTCAGCGTAGTCGCGCTCGTGTTCGCTCACAGCTTCCATCCTTACTTTGTGTTGTGGTGATGGCTGTTCTTATAACTCCCGGTGATTTGCGATGTAAAGACGTTCGGCGACCATCGGCATGAGCTTGAAACCCCTGTCGGATGGGAGTACCGTCTGCGCCTTAGAAGGGCACCTCTGCTTTACCTTTGTGCGTGGGCAAAAAGCCTATGCTTTGTAGGACAGAGAGGCTAGAAAGCGAATCCAGTAGCGTGAGCCCGGCCATTGCCGAGCCGCCTACGCCAACCTAATTCTGGCGCCGTTTGCCCACATGCCAAAAACCAGTGCCACGCTGCTGATAATCGATGACGACGAAGTAGTGCGCGCAAGCCTTGCGGCCTATTTGGAAGACAGTGGCTTCAGCGTCCTGCAGGCCAGCAATGGCCAACAGGGTCTCCAGGTATTCGAGCGCGACAAGCCCGACCTCGTGATCTGCGATCTGCGCATGCCCCAGATGGGCGGCCTCGAACTGATTCGCCAGGTGACCGAGCTTGCTCCGCAGACGCCGGTGATTGTCGTGTCCGGTGCCGGGGTGATGAACGATGCCGTCGAGGCCCTGCGCCTGGGCGCCGCCGACTACCTGATCAAGCCCCTGGAAGACCTGGCGGTGCTGGAGCACTCGGTGCGCCGTGCCTTGGACCGCGCACGCCTGCTGGTGGAAAACCAGCGCTACCGCGAAAAGCTCGAAACCGCCAACCGCGAACTCGAAGCCAGCCTGAACCTGCTCCAGGAAGACCAGAACGCCGGTCGCCAGGTGCAGATGAACATGCTGCCGGTCAGCCCGTGGACCATCGATGAGTTCAAGTTTGCGCACCAGATCATCCCGTCGCTGTACCTGTCGGGTGATTTTGTCGACTATTTCCGCGTAGATGAGCGGCGGGTGGCGTTTTATCTGGCCGACGTGTCCGGCCACGGCGCGTCCTCGGCATTTGTCACCGTGTTGTTGAAGTTCATGACCACACGGCTGCTGTTCGAATCCAAGCGCAATGGCACCTTGCCGGAGTTCACCCCCTCCGAGGTGCTGGGCCACATCAACCGAGGCCTGATCAGCTGCAAGCTGGGCAAGCACGTGACGATGGTGGGCGGCGTGATTGATGAAGAAACCGGTCTTTTGACCTACAGCATCGGCGGTCACCTGCCGATGCCGGTTTTATACACTCCTGACAGTGTGCGCTACCTGGAAGGGCGTGGTCTGCCCGTCGGCTTGTTCAATGAAGCCACCTACGAAGACCACATCCTGGAGCTGCCGCCGACCTTCAGCCTGACGCTGATGTCCGATGGCATCCTCGACCTTCTTCCAGAGCCTACACTCAAAGAGAAAGAAGCCGCCTTGCCCCAACGGGTCAAGTCGGCGGGCGGCAGCCTGGATGGCCTGCGGCAGGTTTTTGGATTGGCCACGCTAGGGGAGATGCCGGATGATATCGCCCTATTGGTGTTGAGCAGGAATCTTTGATGAGTACCGGAAGAATCCAATTCGCCGAGCAAGACGGGACGTTTGTCCTGAAGTTTGTCGGTGAAGTGCGCCTGACCTTGTGTTCGGCGCTGGATGCAACGATTGAGCGGATCTTCACAGCGCTGAATTTCTCGGCGATCGTGATCGATCTGACCGAAACCCGCAGCATCGATAGCACCACGCTTGGGCTGTTGGCCAAGTTGTCCATTCTGTCTCGGCAGAAGGTCGGCCTGTTGCCCACTGTCGTTACCACCCACGAAGACATCACCCGTCTGCTGCAATCCATGGGCTTCGATCAAGTGTTCAACATCGTTGACCGCCCGATCCCCTGCCCGGAATGTCTGACCGACCTGCCGTCCCAGGACCAATCCGAGGAAATCGTGCGGATCAAGGTGCTGGAAGCGCACAAAATCCTGATGGGCTTGAACGAGTCCAACCGCGAAGCCTTCCACGACCTCGTCAACGCCCTCGAACGCCACTGACACTCCCCAGGTGTGGGAGGGGGCTTGCTTCCGATTGCCCCAGACCTGTCAGCACATGCCTAACGGATTGACACAAAAAAAGGGCGGAACCCTCACAGGTCCCGCTCTTTTTGCTGCCGCCGCTGTTACAGCTTGGCAGCCAGCAACGCCTCCAGCTTCTCCTGGTCGCGGGCAAACTGACGAATCCCCTCGGCCAGCTTCTCGGTCGCCATCGCATCCTCGTTGGACTCCCAACGGAACTGCGCTTCAGTCAGATGTACCCGCGCTTCACCGGCATGGCCTGGCGACAACTTGCGCTCCAGCTTGCCAGTATCGGCCGCCAGTTTCTCCAGCAGGTCCGGGCTGATGGTCAGGCGATCACAGCCGGCCAGCTCTTCGATCTGGCTCAGGTTGCGGAAACTCGCCCCCATTACCACGGTCTTGTAGCCATTGGCCTTGTAGTAGTTGTAGATGCGCGTCACCGACTGCACGCCCGGATCGTCGGCGCCGGTGTAGTCGTTGCCGTTGGCTTTCTTGTACCAGTCGTAGATACGGCCCACGAACGGCGAAATCAGGAACACGCCCGCTTCGGCACAGGCCACGGCCTGGGCGAAGGAGAACAGCAGCGTCAGGTTGGTCTGGATGCCTTCTTTTTCCAGCTTCTCCGCCGCGCGGATACCTTCCCAGGTGGACGCGATCTTGATCAGCACGCGATCACGGCCAACCCCGGCTTTTTCGTACAGGTCGATCAGACGGTGCGCGCGCTTGAGTACGGCGTCAGTGTCGAACGACAAGCGCGCATCCACCTCGGTGGAGATACGGCCGGGCACCACTTTCAGGATCTCTTGACCCACCGCCACCGCAAAACGGTCGCTGGCCAGGCCGACATCACCGTTGCAGTCCTTCACGCACTCATCCAGCAACTTGGCATAGCCCGGGATCGACGCGGCCTTGAGCAGCAGGGAAGGGTTGGTAGTGGCATCTTGCGGCTTGAGATTGGCGAGGGCCGCAAAATCGCCGGTATCGGCGACGACGGTGGTGAACTGTTTGAGTTGTTCCAGCTTGGAAGTCATGAGCGTGCTCTGTCCTATGGGTCTGATGACATTACCCGAGCGCTGGCAGGCGCTCAAGGGCGCAAATGCGTTCGATCGTTTGCGAGGGCAACAACCTGAAAACAGCCGTTTGAATGACTGGCCTTGCTGGTAAATAGGAGGGCAAAATCGCCCGCAGGTTCAACCCAACAGCTCGATGAACACTGCGATCAACCTGTGGGCGCCGGTTTCAGCGGCCCTCCAACAACCCCGCCGCCTGATCCAGCAACGCCAGCGGGTCACTCGCTTTATGAATATCCACCGACAACAACTGCCGGAACTTGCGCGCCCCAGGGAAACCCGTGCCCAACCCCAGCACATGCCGCGTAATGTGATGCATCGAGCCACCGCTTGCCAAATGCTCCGCGATATAAGGCCGCAACTGCGCCAACGCCTCTGCCCGACTGATCACCGGCCGCGCGCTGCCAAACAACTGCTGATCCACCTCTGCCAGTAAATACGGATTGTGATAAGCCTCCCGGCCCAGCATCACCCCGTCAAACGTCTGCAAATGCTCATGGCACTGCTCCAGCGTCTTGATCCCGCCGTTGAGAATAATCTCCAACTCGGCAAAATCCCGCTTCAACTGCGCCGCCACGTCATAACGCAACGGCGGAATGTCGCGATTCTCCTTCGGCGACAACCCCTCCAGAATCGCAATCCGCGCATGCACGGTAAAACTGGTACACCCCGCGTCCTTCACCTGCCCGACGAAATCGCACAATTGCGCATAACTGTCCCGCCCATTGATCCCGATACGGTGCTTCACCGTCACCGGAATCGACACCGCATCGCGCATCGCCTTCACACAATCCGCCACCAACGCCGGATGGCCCATCAGACACGCGCCGATCATATTGTTCTGCACCCGATCGCTGGGGCAGCCGACGTTCAGGTTCACTTCATCGTAACCGGCAGCCTCGGCCATACGGGCACAGGCGGCCAGATCGGCGGGAACACTGCCGCCCAGTTGGAGGGCGAGCGGGTGCTCGGCGTCGTTGTGGCGCAGGAAGCGCTCGTGATCGCCGTGGAGGATCGCGCCGGTGGTGACCATCTCGGTGTAGAGCAGGGCGTGTTTGGAGAGCAGGCGTAGGAAGAACCGGCAGTGGCGGTCGGTCCAGTCCATCATGGGGGCGACGGAGAAGCGGCGGGAGAAGGGGGTGGTTTGTAGG
>NZ_VJWO01000061.1:0-34366 GCF_014889455.1 Pseudomonas sp. K8 | reverse complement strand
GGATCGGGTGCGCCCATGATACGCAACTTGGCTTTTCCGACCTCAACTGCGATCTCGGAATGACACTCCGCCTGTGGCTGGACGACGTGCGGCAGATCGATTGGCGCCTCCATCACCTGGACGGGCAGAAGCATTGCGCTCTGGCTGACGGCGCCGAATACCCCTTCCTGATATTGATGCCGCCAGCGAAACACCAGGTTGGCATTGACGTCATGCTCACGAGCGATCAACGACACGGAGGCGCCAGGCTGGAGGGTCGCCTCGACGACTTGGCGCTTGAACGCCAGCGAGAAGTTGGGGCGGCGGCCAGTTCGACGGGCTGGGGCAACGGTATCCAAGATAGTGTCCACTAAAAAATGGTGTCCACTATCTTGGCTAATTTGGAGGGCTGTCAGGAGAGGGTGCTGGCCGGACGGTTACTGATGAGGTGCACCATCAGGCGTAGAACTTGGAGTAAATTTGTGGGGATCCCTCAGGCTCTGATCCCTATTTCTCCTCTTTATCATTATTTTCTTTCTATATCTTTCTCCTTTGCAGCTTTATGCGCCTTCAGTCTCGACAAAAACCAAATCCCTACTGTAGCAAAAACGGTATAAATTAAAGCACCAGCGATTAAACCTGTTATATCAGACCATCCGAACTCCCACAGATTGCTTTTAAGAAAATTTATTACTGCCCCTAAAAATACTCCAATAACACTTACGAACATAAACAAAACAAAACAATATACAAACAACAGTGCAAATGCTTGCAAACTCGATTTCGGCTTAATCATTTCTTGCCCCCCAGTGTTCCGACCTTCCCACCAACAACTTCGGAAGTAATAGAACCGGCCATGTTACCAATAACATCCGCAGATTGGCCTACATATGGTTTCAAGTGACCAGTTACTACTTGCCCACTTTTGAAACCTAACACCCCCCCTGCAGCGGTTCCCAAAAGTGAATACGTTGGATCCTCTCCCTTCAACGAACTACCCAAATAAGACCCGCTTAGCCCTAGCCCTTGCGTCACCATAAACCCCTTGCCCTGTGTCGCAGCACCAACGGCGGCGGCAATAGATGCGTCGGTATAACTGAACTGCTCCCCTGTAGATAGCTGATAACCTATATTCGCGCCGCCGGAAATAAGTGCACCAGCCCCAAGACCAACTACACCTACTGGCGCTTCAACGAATACAAGCGGCGCAGTAATCATTACTGACCACGCTTGCACAAGCGCGTTTGCAGGCATTGGTCCGTCAAACCCGTCGCCTCTGGTCAATGAGCTGAGCGCCTCAGACCTCTCAGCGGGTGTTGCCCCATTTTCGACGTTGTATGCATCAAGGCTAGCTGCAGCAGCGCCCCAATCCCCACCAAAATGCATCATGTCGTTATAACGCTGAGCATTACCTGCAACCCAACTGGCAGTTTCAGGATCACCATCGACTGCTGCACCCGCCAAAATCCCTATGATCTGGGCCGTACCAACCTTGAACTGATCATTGGTTGCAAATTGGGAGTCCAAATACTTGCTCAAATTTTCGGTTGCCCCAGCAGTCAGGCCCTCCGCTGCTGCACCGGCTAGCGCTCCAGTTTTGAAGTCACCGCCTCTGGCGGCAGACAGCGCGCCACCCAAAATAGCATGTAGAAAAACTTTCTCTGCCGAGCCATTGCTCAGTTTCATGTAGTCAGCAAAGTCCCCAAGACTCTTGTTGCCGACAGCGGCGGCGACGTCAAAGCCTTCCGACACCAGGGCAGATCCCAGATTGTCCTGCAAGCTACCGCCATTGATCGCAGTAGAAATGCCACTTTTGATGACGGCATGTGTACCGCTGCGCAAAACCGTATCCTGCGCTTTCGACCAGTTGAGCCATTCACTGGAATAACCCGGGTTTTGCGCCGGCCCGGAAGTCGTTACTTGCGCACCATTACCGTTAGCCGGACTCGCGCCCTGGAACCAGTTGCTGTCCGCGTAATTCAACACGCCCGTTGTCATCGCACCGATGGCAGCGTTTTTCAAGCTGTCGCTGCTAAAGGTGTCGTTGAGTGCCATACCCAGGTTGCCTTTATTGTTGATGACGCTGACAGCACCGGTACTGGCCAGCGAGGTCAATGCGGCGGTGGCCATCATGTTTCCAAAACCTGCTGCGGTGGCTGCGGTGGCCGCCGTCGTTGCCGTCGCCGCAGTTGCTGCGGTGCCGGCGGCCATGGCGGTTCCTGAGCCAGCTGTCGCTCCTGCGGCACCACCCGCTAGAGCACTCGCGCCCCCTGCCGTCAACACAGTGACGATGATGATGATCGCCAACATCGCCGCCTGGCCCATGCCCGAGTTGCTGTACTTGAAAGACTCGTGAAGCTCCTTCACTTGCCGCCAATCCACATCACCGCGCTTCTCGGCATCCTTGAGCCAAGCCAATTGCGGATCAGCCTTAACCATCGTATCGATGGTCTGACTGACAGTTTGCTGGTCGACTTGTTTTACATCGATCTTCAGACCGTTCACGGCCTGGATGACGGTCTGACCCTGAGAGACCAGTTCGTTTTGACGCAAGGTTTCGTCAGTACTGCCTTTGCCTTTCATCGAGAACCAAGCCATGTTGCTCTTGCTCTTGGTATGGCTCTCGTCGTGATAGTCCTTCACGCCTTCAAAGGTTATAGCCCCGCCGCTTTTCAGAATCAGGTCATTGCCGCTATTGAGCTTGGCAACCTGATAGAGTTGGTCGCCATTGCTGACCAGGGTCAGGTTGCCTGCGGTTTTGATTTCGGTGCCGATGTTGGTGGTCTGAGTGACTTCATCGCGCTTGGCCTTTTTGGAGCCCCAGCCGCTGTTTTTCTTCATGTCATACAAGGTATGCGCGCTGTTCTGCGCCGCCAGCAGGTTCAGCTTATCCCCGCTATACAGATAAGCCTCATTCCCCGCGCTGATCTTGCTCGCCACGATCGTGGTGTCACGCCCCGCCTGGCTGACAAAATCCCCGCCCGCCGTCAGCACGCTCGCCACTTGGGTGGTCTGGTCATCCGAGGTTTTGATGCGCTTCTTGCCGTGCTTCTCCTTGCCTTCGACGTTGTGCACATCGCTGACCGACGCCACGTTGAAGTCACGCCCGGCGTCGATGTTGAAGTCTTTGCCGGCGGTGGCATTACTGCCGATGATGTTGACGTCCTGCCCGGCTTTCATGTTGAGGTTGCCGCCCGCCGTGACGCTGGCGGCGAGGTTTTTGACGTCGGTGGTGATGCTGGATTTTTGCCCGCCGTCGCTGAAGGCGTGTTTCACGCTGGTGTCGCTGACGGGCAGGATGCTGATGTCGCGGCCGGCGGTTAAGGTGACGTCGGTGCCACCTGCCAGGGCGCCTCGGGTGATGAGGTCGCGCCCGGCGTTCATGGCCAGGTTTTCGCGGGCGACGATGAGGCTGGTGCCATTGTCAGTGAGGGTGCGCATGCCCGCGCCGTCACGCACCTGAATGGCGGTGTTGTCGTTGGTGATGTCGCCTCTGACCGCCGCCATGCTCACTTGCTTGCCGCGAATTTCGCCGGCCATGGCATTGCGGATGCTGTCCTGGGCCAGCAGGCTCAGGTTGTTGCCGGCTTCGATCAGGCCGCCGTTGTAGAGACTGCCGCCGGCGGCGGCGGAGAGGTTGTTGCTGGCGCGCAGGGTGCCGACGTTGATCAGGTCACCGCCAGTGAACAGGTTGAGGTCACGGCCCTGGATCAGGCTGTTGCCGCGCACGTTGCGCGACTCCGCCTGGGCCAGGTAGAGCACCGGCACGAGGACGGTCTGGCCGTCGACCACGCGGTTTTCCATCCACACGATGTCGTGGGTCAGGGCGCCGACTTGCTGGCCGGTGAGGGTCACGCCGAGGCTCAGGCGCAGGGCGTCCTTGCTGGCCAGGGCGTTGTCCATCAGGTAGCGGAACTGGTCGGCGTCGCTGGTCAGGCCGCCGGCGAGGAAGCGTTGGCCGGTTTGCGCGAGCACCGCGTCGCGGATCAGGCGGCTTTCGTATTGGCCATCACCGAGGCGGCGCCAGGCGTTGTCGCTGGTGAAGCCGAGTTTGCCGAGCATGTAGTCGGAGCTGAAGAAGCCGGTGAGGCTGGCAAATTCCGGGTTGGTTTCGATCAGATAGTGGCTGGTAGGGTCGGCGTTTTTGACGAACAGGCCGTACTCGCCCTTGGGCAACTGGAAGTTGGGCGCGGTGGTGGGGTCGACCGGGGCGAAGGCCACGCCGGTGTAGTCAACGGGTACGAAACCGCCACCCGCTGCAGGGGTAACCACCGGCAGTACGCTGCCAGGCGCCTGGGCGCCGGGGTTGTTGGCGTGTTGGCTCAGGTTGATGTTGATGCCACCGACCGGGACACCGGTCTGGTCATCGCCGAGGGTGCCGGTCAGTTGCGCCAGGGTGTTTTCGTGCAGCGTGCCGTTTTGCGTTTTTCGGGTGACTTTGGAAAGGTCGACCGTACCACCGGCCTGAAGCGTGGCGTCGTACTCATGGCCGGCGTTGGGGGTCCAGGTGGTGACGTCGCTTAAGTGGGCGAAAGGCAAGCTATTGGGTGAGCGGTTTTTCAGTTCTTCGAAGCGCGCCTTATCGAAATGCCCAGCCGCCGTGGCCGCATTGAAAGCGGGAACATCGACATATTGCATGCGTTCAAACAAATCGTCGGAAACGCGACCTGGCGTGCTGACGACAATCTTGCGCTGCCCCGTGCGCGTAGCGGCGCCCTGGTTGAGCAAGTCACCGGCGGTGATACTCAGGTCGCCATTGGCAGCCATCAGGCTGTAGCGGTTCTGCCCATTTTCGCCTTGCAGCAGCATGTTTTTGCCAGCCACCAGGCGCGCCGCCACCGAATCTTTGGTCGCCGCCTCAAGGTACGTCTCGTAGATGGTGATCAGGCCTTTTTCCCAGTTGTCTTTCTCGCCGCAGTGCTGGCCACAGATCCAACTCAAGCTGCCTGTGGTAAGCGTCTGCCCGAGTTCGAACGCATCTTTGGCGTTTTCGATAAAGCCTGCATTGATACCGATCGAGCCTTCGCTTTCCACGGTGCCGGAGCGGTTGCTGAACAGCACGGCACGCCCGCCATCCTGTGCGGCGAAGCTCAAGTTGCCTTTGCTGTAGACATCGCCATAGAGGTTGCTGAAACCATTGCTGCGCAAGGTCATGTCGCCGCCGCTGAACAACAGCGAATCGGCAGCGTTGGTGATGCCATTCACGGCGGTCAGGTTCACCGCGCCCTGGGCGCCCAAGGTGCCACGGTTATTGATCTGCGCCGCCGCGATATCCAGCTGCTGACGTGCGGTGAGGAAACCGAGGCTGTCGAGGGTGCCGGTCAGGCTCAGACGGGTGTTGGTGCCGGCCAGACGGCCGCCGTTCTGGCTCAGGTTATTGGCTGTAACGGTGAGCGTTTGCAGGGCCGATACGCGGCCGCTGTTGGTCATGTCGCCGGTGGTGATGCTCAGGTCACCGTCGCTCAGCAGTTCGCCGCCGTTATCCAGGCTGGCCACGTCGATGACCAGGCCCTTGCCGCTGGCCATGCGGTCACCGGCTTTCAGCGCCAGCGCCTGGCTGCTTTTATAGGTGATGACTTCGTTGAGTTGCACACGGCCCAGACCATCGACCTTGCCGAATGCCCAGTCGGCTGTGCCCATGCCGTTGATGTTGCCCTGGCTGCCGGTGAGGCTGGCGGTGTGGACGCGCATCAGGCCGCTGCCGGCGTGCTGCAATTGGCCGGACTGGTTGTTCAGGCTGGCGGCGTCGAGGCTGAAGCCCTGGCTGCCAAACTCCAGAATGCCATTCTGGTTATTGACTGCGCCGCTGACGTTGATGCTGCTGGTGATCCCTTTCAAGGTGCGCAGTTGACCACCCGCGCTGTTGTCGAGGTTGCCGCCACCGACGGTCAGGCCCTGGTTGGCCTCGATCAGGCCGCCGCGGTTGGTCAGGGTGTCGCGTGACGTGAGGTTGAGCTGATTGCCGCTGAGCTGGCCGCCCGCACTGTTGTCGAGGGTGGCGCCGCTGATGGTCACCTGCTCTTTGCCGAACAGCTTGCCGCCGCGGTTGGCCAGGGCTTCAACGGTCAGTTGCAGATTGCCGATCAGGCTCGCCATCAGGCCGTCGCTGCCGTTGTCGACCGAGTCGGCGGTGACGGTCAGGGTATCGCCCTGCACGGTGCCGCCCTGGTTGTCCAGGCTGCCGGTGGTCAATTCGGTGAGGGCGCCGCCGCTGAGGATCAGGCCTTTGCGGTTGCTCAGCTCTTGGCCGCTGTAGTTCAGGCCGAGGTTGCCGGCCAGCAGTTGGCCGTTATCGTTGTTCAGATGCTGCGCGGTGATGTCCAGGCGCTTGCCACGCAGCAGGCCGCCGCTGTTGTTGAGGGTGGTGAGCTGTTTGACCAGCACGCTGCGTTCGCCAGCGTCAATCGCGCCACCGGTGTTGGTCAGCAGGTCGCTGATGTTGAGCGTCACGTCACCGGCATCGCTGATCAACGAGCCTTTACTGCTGTTGTTGAGGGTCCCGGCGGTCACATCGACGGCGTTGCCCAGCACGGTGCCGGCGCGGTTGTCGATGTCACCGGCGGCGAGCAACAGTTGCTTGCCGACGATCACGCCGCTCTGGTTATCCAGGATCGCGGCATGCAGTTCAATATCACCCTTGCCTGCCTGCAAACGGCCCTGTGCGTTATTGAGCTGTTGCGCAGTCACGAGGGTAAGCTTGCCGGTGTCGGCGCTCAGCACGCCATTGGCGTTACTGCTGAGGCTGCCGGCGTTGAGGTTCAGATCCGTGCTGGCCTGGGCAAACCCCTGGCTGTTGTTGAAGGCATTGGTGACGTTGAGGGTGAGCGCGCCGGCGTCGGCCTGGATCAGGCCCTTGAGGCTGTTATCCAGGTCAGTGGCGTTCACGGTGGTGGCGCCGGCGACCACTACGCCGTTCTGGTTGTTGAGGCTGCCCGCATTCACGGTCAGATTGTTGGCGATGATTTGTCCGCCGTTGTTGTTGAGGTCGGCACTGGTGAGCACCAAGCTGCCGCCGGCCATTTCGATGCGGCCCTGGCGGTTATCCAGCGAGGCGCTGTTGAGACTTGCGGCCTGGCCGTCACCAAAACGAATCAGGCCGCCGAGGTTGACGATGGCCGGCGAGTTGAGCGCCAGGCTTTGTTCGCCAAACAAGCGTGCCGTAGCGCCCTGGTTGGTCAATTTGGCGCTGCTGACGTCGACGGTTTTGGCCTGGATGATCGCACCCTGGTTGGTCAACGCCTGCGCGGCGGTAATCGCCAGGTTGCGGCTGGCCAGAAGGTTGCCGGTGGTGGTGACGGTTTGCGCGTTAATCACCAGGTCGCCGGTGGTATTGCGGGTGTTGTCGGCGGCGACGCCGGCTTCGATGATGCCGGGATTGTTGACCGTGGCCGCATTGATGTCGATGCGTTGGCCGGCGGCCACACTCTTCTGGTTGACCAGGGCCTGGGCGCTGGTCACTTGCACGTTGCCGGCGGCGTAGACCTTGTCGGTGAGGTCGACGTTCTGCGCCGTGACCTTGACGTTACCGGTGGCTTGGGTTTGCGCCATGCTCAAACGCCCATTGGCATCCAACTGAATATCCCCACCACTGGCCGCCAACGTACCGTCGAGCTTCACACCCACGCCGGCTTCGGTGCCGACCAGTTTGATCGCGCCGGCGTACATGCCGCCCAAGGCGCTGGAGTCGATTGCCAGCTCAGGCTTGGCGCTGCCATCGTCGGCGCGCGCGGTGGTTTTCAGGCTTTGCGCGTCGACGTCATTGCGCCCGGCAATCACGGTGAGCTGGCGCGCGTTGATCTGCGCGTTGATCTTGGCCGAGCGGGTGATGATTTCGAAGCGGTCGACGTTGCTCGCGTTCAGGCCCTGGCCGTCGATGGTCACCGCGCCGCCGTCGACCTGGTAGCTTTTCAGTTGACCGGTCGGATCGATGACGGGTTTGCCGGTGGTCAGGGTGGCGTTGGGGGTGTTGATGAAGCCGCAGCCGTTGCAACTGATGCCGTAGGGGTTGGCGACGATGACCTTGGCCGACTGACCCGCTACTTCGGTGTAGCCGCGCAACTGGCTGGGGTTGCCGCCGTTGACTTCGTTGAGGATGACGCTGGCCGCGCCGCCCTTGAGGTTGGGGTTGCCGACGATGTAGCCGCCCAGCTGGGTGTTGGTCACCGCGCCGCTGGCGTTGTTGAGGATCACGCCGTTGGGGCCGACGTTGTAGTCCTTGAACTGGTTGTGCGACAGGCCACTGCCGTTCGGTGTGGCGATGTTCACCACCGGCACGCCATTGCCCGCGGCGCCGACGGTGGTGCCGGGCGCGCTGACCACGATGCCCTCGGCCTGGGCCAGCAGCGGCTGCCAGAACAGCGCGTTGGCGAGGATCAATGCCAGCCCGCGCTTGGGCAGGCCGAAGAACGCGTCGCGCGGCTTCAGTGCGGCAGAAGGTTGGCGGGCCAGGAAGGCAAATTGGCGAACATCCATTTTCAAATTCTCGATGTAACGGGGCGTTGAATTACAGGAAGAAATCCATGCGGAAGTAGATCGGCGCTTCGCGCTCGCTCATCACTGCCGGGCGTTCCAAAGAATGGGCAAACGTCACGCTGGTGCTGACGTGTTTGCCCCGGGCGAACAGCTCCAGGGAGTTGCTCGAGACCCGACCGTGTACGTCGCCGTTGTAGCGACCGTGGCTGATCACACCTTGGTCGTAGCCGACGCTGGCGCCGTATTCGGCAAAGGCCGGGCGCAGCCAATCGAGCGTCACCGGGCGCGCCCAGCGCACGTCGTTGCGCCAGTAGCCGCCGCTGTCGCCGCTCAGTTGCTGGTCTTTGAAGCCGCGCACCGAGGCCGAGCCGCCGAGGCTGATGCGCTGCGGGCTGAACAGGATGTCTTCACTGCGTTGGCCGGTGGCCAGGCTGGAAAAACTGAACGACTCGCCCCACAGCGTGAACGGCTGCAGGAAGCTGGCGGTGGCGGTGTATTTGCGATAGCGCGCGTTGGGCTGCCGATTGCCTGCGTCATCGCGCTCGTCCTGGGCCTGGGCATCGAGCAAGCCGATGCCGTTCTGCATGCCCAGGTCAACGTTGACGAACCCGCTGCCGATGCGGCGCCCGTGGTTGAAGCCCAGTTGCAATTCGCTGAGGCGGTTGCTGCTCGAGGCGGTACGGGTATCGAGGATGTAGTTGTTGGTGCGCAGGTGCGCCACGCCGACGTTCAGCGATGTCTTGCTCACATCGTCACGATGGACCACCCGCTCGGCGCGCAACTGGTGATTCTGGTTGTCGCCGTTCTGCTTGAATTTGTAGTCGTTGGTCACGCCAAAGGTGCGGTAGTCGCTCTCGTTGTAGGTGTAACTGAAGTTCCACCAGCCCCACGGCACGTTGTAGTAGAGCATGCTGTTTTTCGAGGTTTTCTGGTGGTCGCTGACGGCATCGTGGCCGCCGCGCAGCACCAGTTGGTCGGCCAGGCCGAGCGGGCTGTCCCACTCCAGGCCGGCGCCCCATTGCTGTTCGCCGGTGCTTTTCTGCCCGTCGTTGTTGCGCGACAGGCTGGCGCGCCAGGGCTTTTGCGGGGTGTTCTTGACCACGACGTCACTGCCGCCTACCTGGGTGCCGGGGGTCAGTTCCATTTGCGCCTGCTTGGAGGGCAGGCGGTTGAGCTGGTCCACCAGTTGCTCGACTTCGCGCAGGTTGAGCGCCTCGCCGACCTTGCCGGGAAAGGCCATGGCCAGCTCGCGATCGGTCACGCTGCTGCCTTGAGCGCCTTTGAGTCCTTCGAGTTTGCCTTCGACCACCAGCACCTGGAGGTGACCGCTGGAAAGGTCTTGTTGCGGCAAGTAGGCGCGACTGGTGACCCGGCCTTTGTCGATGTAGTAATCGGTGATGACCTTGAGCAGTTCATTGAGCTGCGACACGCCCAGGCACTGGCCGACATAGGGTTTGAGCAGGCGCTCGCGGTCGGTGGCGGGCAGGCTGTCGGCGCCTTTGAGCGTGATGTCCCGGATCGGGAAGCAACGGCTGTCGGCGGGCGTGGCCGGGGCCTGGGGCTTGGCTTCTTTGCCGGGCAGGTCCTTGAGCTCGTCAAGGCGCCGGCGCTGCTCGTCGAGCAGGCGGTTCTGGCGGTCGCGGATCAGGTCCTGATCGCCCGGCGTGGGGGCGGCCGTGGCGCTGTTCAGGCTTAACCAGGCGAGCAGCAAAGTACACAGAAGATACCGAGTCCGTGGCAATAACAAAGACATGTTCGATCCGTCGAAAATCAAGGCGCGGCAAACTAACATCGAACTTCGGCTGACCCAAGGAACTGGATTAGTTGCACGCAAGTTCTAGATAGTTCTGCAACACACTGATTTATAACAATAAAAATAATCAAAACAGATAAACAAGCGCTCACCGGAAGTATTATTCCGACAAACGGCAACTATTTTGATGTTGATTCAGCGAATAACTTATTAATTGCCACTACTTGGCCATCAATTTATTGCCGAGTTAGGTTAGTACCGGGAAAGACGGAAAAGTTCGCAGGAGTTTTGTGAACCAGGGCTCATTTATCGAGATTGCAGGGCAAACCGATTGGCGACGAGCGGCAAACCTGATGCCGCAGAACCGCTGGAGGCGCTGTAGAGCCTCGCCGGGGCTCCACAGCGACCACAAAGAGCGGCGTGGTCTGGCCTTCAGCCGATGTCCTTGCCTTTTTCCTGGCCGGGCACCAGGGTCAGCGGCGGGCGTTCCACGTCGCGGGAGACATGGGATTTCACGTCCTCGACGCCGCCATGCTCATCGTTGTGGATGACCAGCACACCCGGCCTGCGCAGTTGCTCCAGGGCCCCCTCCTCCAGCTTAAAACTTTCACTGAGGTGCTTGTCGCTGAGCCTGTTGACCTCGGCGCGGCGCTGGGCGAACTTGCGTCCCTTGCGTTGCTGGTAACGCGCCCAGCTGATCAGGATCACAGCGTTGAACAGGGCGATCCACAGGTAGATCTGCAGGGTGTTGAGCGCCGCGAAAATCGGCGCTTCCAGGCGCGGGCCGCCATGGCTGTCAAGCATCGACGTAATGCCGCGCATCAGCAGCCAAATCAGCCCGCCCCAGGCCAGCAGGGTCAAGAGCACATCGATGCCCCACATCACCGGGTGTTGACGAGTTCGGACCAGTTTCATGATCACACGTCCTCATTGGCAGGTTTGATACCGCGATCCGGGCTGACCCAGCGTGCGCGCTTCTGATGCTGTTTGAACAACACCTTGGGAAAACTGACCAGCGTGGTGAACAAGCTGATCAGCCAGAACACCATCGGGTACCACACGGTCCAGAACAGGGTTTTCCACAGGTCTTTTTCGTAGCGCCGGTCGATCAGGATGCTCACGGCAAACTGCACCAGGCACACCATCGCCAGCACCAGCCCGGTAAAGGCCGGAGGCACCAGGGAGTCCACCGCAATCGCTTGGGGCAAGACCATGAATTTGCCCACCCCCCAGAAGATCACCGACAACAGGAAGGTGAAGGCCCAGCCGGTGGACAGGCAGTATTCGAACAGCAGCGGCCACAGGTAGCGATGCCGCCATTGCCAGATGCCTCGGATGTTCTTGAACAGCACTTCGGCGCCACCCTGGGCCCAGCGCAGGCGCTGTTTCCACAGGCCACCGACGGTTTCGGGCATGAGAATCCAGCACAGGCCGCGCGGCTCGTAGAAGATGCTCCAGTGATCGAGTTGCAGCTTCCAACTGACATCGATGTCTTCGGTGATCATGTCGGTGCTCCAGTAGTCGACGCGGTCGAGCGCCTTTTTACGGAACGCCACCACCACACCGGAGACCGTGAAGATCCGCCCGAACACACGCTGGGTGCGCTTGATCAAGCCGATGATCGAGGAGAACTCGCCGACCTGCACGCGGCCGATCAAGGTCGAGCGCGTGCGGATGCGTGGGTTGCCGGTCACGGCGCCCAGGCGCGGGTTGTCGAGCATCGGCGCCACCAGGTAGGCCGCCGCGTTTTTGTCGAGCAGCGCATCGCCGTCGATGCACACCAGGTACTCGCTGCGCGCCGCCACGGCGCCCATGCGCAAGGCCACGGCCTTGCCCTGGTTCTGCGCCAGGTGCAGCACCCGCAGGCGCGGATGCTCCAAGGCCAAGGCATCGAGCACCGCTGCCGTGTTGTCCTTGGAGCCATCGTTGACGGCGATCACTTCAATGTTCGGGTACACCTGGCCCAGCGCCGCATGAATGGTCTCGGCGGCGTTATCGCCTTCGTTGTAGCAAGGGATGATGATCGAGATCAGCGGGTTGCCGGCCAGGGTCGGCGCCGGCGTGTCTTCTTCCCACGGCCAGTGGCGCTCCCAGTGCAGCCAGAAGTACAGGCCGCCGGCGATCCACAGCGCCGACATGAACAGCGGGTAGAAGAACACGAAGTCCATCAGGAATTGCCCGGTGATCAGGAAGATCAAGCCCAGGGGCACGCCCAATACCAACGCCAGTACGAATAAAGCCAGGATTCTATCGAACATGGTCAAGGGTTCCATTGGTTGGAAAGGGCCGGACGCACGGTTTTCAAGTCCGGGGAATTTTCCAGGAAGTTGTCCGGGTAGTAGCCAAAACTCGTGACCCCCTGGCGTTTGAGTACATCCATCCATTCCGCCAGTTGCTCAGCGCTGATATCGGGCGCGGCCTTGGTACGCCAGTCTTTGGCTTGCAGTTCGAATACGGTACGTTCCAGCGCACCAGGGCGCGCCTTGACCGTGGCGACCAGTTTTTCCAACCAGGCGTTGGAATTCTTGAGTGTCTCGCCTTCCATCAGCGGCATGGCCATCGGCGCAGTCCAGTCATAGGTCTGGAGGAAGTCGTCGAGGTTCTGCGCGAACCACGCTTCGCTCTGCGGGTTGAGCATCGGCTCGGCGAAGATATTGCGTGCGGTCAGGACCTGCGGGCCACGGATAGCACGGAACTTGGCGGTCAACTCGTTGGTGAAGTCGATCAGGTAGCGACTCTTGAAACGGGTCCAGCGTTGCATCACTGCCGGGTCGGCGCGCAGGGCGGCGATGCTGTTCGGCAGGCCGTTGGCGGCGTAGACCTTGAGCGCTGCGGGGCTGGCGTCTTCAAAATCGCTGAGCAGCGCATCATCGTGATACAGCACACCATCGACGGCACTGTTGCTGCCGCTCGCCAGGTCTTGATAAATCTCGCCGATCATCTGCCGCACCTTCGGATCAAACGGTGACAAGCGCTGGTATTGATCCGGATCGGGGCCGACCTTGCCGGTTTCCGGGTCCCAACGTGTCACGCGCGGCAGTTTGGAATCGAGGGCGTAACTCAGCACCGGCATCCACGCAAACACGCTGGCGCGGGCACGGGTGTGCAACTGCCAGGCGACACGGTTGAACAAGTCGGCACGCATCGGCAGGTGGCGATTGGGGAAGTACAGCGAATGCACCAGACCGTCGCCCTTGGGGTCGGCGTAGGCTTGCAGGAATACCGTCACGGAGCCCATATCCACCACGCGCTGTACCAACACATCGAGGTTACGCGCCTGTTGCGCCGGGTCGGGGTCGTAGACATGGTCCAAGTCCACATGCAGCACGCGCAGTGGGGCCTTGGCCTGCACCGAGACCATGCTGCTGGCGAAGTGCTCGCCGTCCGGATCGGAGTCCACCAAAAAGCGCGGGCTGCTCATCAGCTTTTTCGAGTCGTCGAGGCCGTCGTCCAGGGTCAGCGCCATCTCGTAACCGTGTTCACTCACGACCGCGAGCGAGGTGCCGTCGGCTGCACCATAAGGCCATACCCAAACCCGCGGGGCCTTGCCGGTAACCGCACGGATCTTGTCTGATATCGCGACCACATCAGCACGCATCCGCTCCCGGAACTGCGCCTCGGTTTCGTAGCGATTGGTCGCTGGATCAAAGCGCCGCGTGGTGGCAGCCGGCTCCAGGTTGCCCTGGGGGTTAGCCAGGATGCCCTTGTGACTGGCGTCGGTGTGCGCGGCGATTTCCACCAGGCCGGATCGGGACACTTCCCGGATCTGCTGCCAGGTCAGGAAGTCTCCGCGTGGCCGTGGCGTCCCCGCGAAGTCCACCGGCTGAGTCAACGGCGTATCGATCCAGGTGCCCACCGGCGCCAGCAATGCCGGCCAGTTGTAAGCGCGCAGAATCGGCATCACGCGGGTGTAGAAACTGGAATAACCGTCGTCGAAACTGAGCATGACGGCTTTGGGCGGCAGCGGCGGCCCACCCCGGCGGGCGGCGAGGACTTGGTCCACGCTGACCGCCTGATAACCGTTCTCCCGCAGCCAGGCCAACTGCTCGATCAAACGCTCGGTGCGTACCGCCACCACCGCCTGGTCGGGGTCGGAATCATTGACGTCGTGGTAGGCGATGCCCAGGAAATGGTTTTTCGGCCACGGCGCTTCGTTGGCCAGTATCTGGCGCTCGGCGGGTGGAGTGAATGGCGCGGGTTGCTGGGCGCAGGCGGCGGCCAGCAATACACCCAGGACCAACAAGCAACGGCTGAGGAGGGTCATGGTCAGGCTCTTCTAGAAACGGTAAGTGAGGTCGACGAGCAGGCGCAGATCGCGTTCGCGATCACCGTCGTAAGTTCGGCTGACCAGGCTCAGGTTGGCGCCGGCTTCCAGCACGTCGTTCCAGCGAAAGCGTTGGCCGTAGCCGATCAAGCCGACACCGCCCGTGGAGTAATCCTGCTGACGGTAAGCCCCCGCACCGAGCTGGAACTGCTGACTCCACTGGGTCTCGTAGCGGTGATAGAGCACATGGTTGACGGTGACGGTGGGCATCACGCCGACGTCCGACTTCGGGTTGAAGTACAGCGTGTCTTCTTTGCTGTTACGGCTGGCACTGACTTCCAGGCCCAACTCCACTTGCACCTTGGGCGAGCTGTAGACGCCTTCACGGCCGGTGAGCATGGCTTCGAGGCGGTCATTGCCGTCGCTGAAATGGGACGGGCTCACGGCGAGTTTCCACTCGCGGCTTTCATTGGCACGCCAGCGGATGAACCCGCTGCCGCCGTTGGCCGTGACGTCGGTATTGAGCGCCCGCAACGGCGTGGTCGCCGCGAGGTAGTCGAGGCTGCCGCCGTATTGCCAGTGGTCGTTGATGTCGCGGGCAATCGATACGCGCGCGCCTTGCTTGGAGCCAAAGCCGTAGGAGTGGTTGGAGACCTCGGCTTCAAGGGTCATGTCACGGGTACGCCGTTCCACGCCCACGCGCTGCCAACGGTGATGGCCAGTGCCTTCGGTAAAGTCGGCGGTGGCGTAACCGGCGCCGGCGAACAGGCGCCAGTCTTCGTCGATGGGCGGGGTATAGATCACGCTTTCAATGCCCCAGTCACGGCTACCCGTTATCGCGCCGGATTCTGCGTCATTGCTGCCACCGTAGCTTTTACCGGTGTAGGCCTCCACGCGCACTTCGGCCATGTCGTGTACATCGCGCAGGCGACTGAGGCGCTGTACCTGACGGTTTTCCGGGGCGCGGGCGACGACGTCGTCGGTGAGCAGGTCGAGTTGGCGCCACTCCTGCAGGTCCAGCGCAGTGAAGCCTTGAGACATCTCCACGCCAACGTCACGCGGGCTTTGGTTTTCCGTTTCCTTGAGTGAGTCTTCAGCGCGTCTTGGCCACTCACGGGCACGGTACATCTCCGCCTGCGCCAAACGCACACCGATGCTGCCTGGGGCTTTATTTCCCAGGTCTTCGAGGTTTTTTTCACTGGCGTTCAGGTCATCGCCGTAGGTTCCGGCCTGAGCCGCCAACTGTTGGGCGTCCATCCACTCGTCGTTAGGGTTGCCGATGGGCAGCCCCTTGAGTTCAACCCTAGGTTTCTCGGTGCTGGCCAGGTTATTGGCGACCGCGCGCGCCTCTGGCACCTGGTCGCTTTCCAACAAGGCGTAGAACAAGGCCGAGCTGTCTTTAACATGATCACCGGGGTCAGCGTCTGCAGCCGTCACCGCCTGGCGATACAGCGGCACAGACTTTTCCGGCTGGCGCTGGTCGAGGTAGGCGGCAGCCACCCAGCGCACGGCGTAGGTCGGCAGTTGCACACCTTCGGCCTTGAGGATTTCGTATTCGCTGATCACCTCGGCAGTGCGGCCCCGCGCCTTGAGCGCGCCGAGGCGGTCGATGCGCCAGACCACCACGTCGTCTTGGGCGCTGGCGTCCGGGGTCCAGCGGGTGAGCAGTTTGTCGTAGGCTTCGAGCGCGCGGTCAGCGATGACAAAGCGTTCTTTTTCAGTGCGCGTAGCGAACTCGGCCATGCGTACCCGCTCGGCGGCCAGGTCGCCTTCGAGGCGGCGCTGGGTGACGGCGTCCACCAAGCCCGGGCGCTGGGCCGCCAGACGCAATGCCGGCTCCGGCAGTCGGGCCTTTTGCAGGGCGACGATGTATTCGCGGGCCACTTCAGGCTTGTCGCCGGCGCGGATAAACGCTTGGTCGAACTCGAACAGGGCATCGTAGTTCAAGTCGGCGCGAGTCAACGCGTAGCCCAGCGCCATGCGCCGGCTGGGGTCGTCGGGCTTGGCCGCGACCAATGCGCGGGTGCGCTGCACGGCCTCGCTGGCTTGGCCGCCGTCGGCCTGGGTCAACGCCAGGCCCAGTTGTAAGTCGGTATTGTTCGGTTCACGCAGCAATGCCTGGCGATACACCGCCTCGGCCTTGGCCCACTGCTGTTGGTTGCGATAAGTGCGTGCCACCGTGGCGAGCGCCTGGGTGTTCAGGTTGCGATTCTTGCCCTGGGCCTCATACACCTTCAGCACTTCGGCGTCCTGGCCGGCCCACCCGGCGATCACCAGATGGTCGCTGACCTGGCCCGCTGTCTGCCGTTCGGCAGGCAACTGGCGCAGTTGGGTCAGCGCGGGGGTGAAGTTGCCGTTGCGCGCCTGGATGATCAGGGCGTCATAGGCCGGGTCGGCCACGGCGAAGGTGGGCATCAGCAACTGACTGCACAAGGCGACCCCGATGAGCAGTCGCAACCGGCCTGATGCACTGAGTGGTGGGTTTGGCAACATATCGCGAGCTTCCTTACACACGGAAAGCTGTAACGATAGGTGGTCCTGAGCAATTTGCTGCAGGGTGCCGGCGTCTCGGGACCCGGCCTAGCTTTCCTGTGGAAACTATCCCTCAAGAAAATAGGAAAAAGTCCAATTCAGAACAATTGTTCAGAATTGCCCGACACACTAAAAAATGAATACGGGGGCGGACTTGCCGGAGATAACGGGGTATCAGCCAATCGCCATGGCGACTATTTGACCCGTATCACCCGCAACTCCGCCCCCGCAGATTTTTTTTAACGGTGCAGCAATTATTACTGCGCGCCGCCCATCGCACCGACTTTGGACATGACGAAGGAGAGGAATTGTTCAACCGTCATCTTCTGGCCGTTGAACGTCACTTCGTTGTTGGCGTAGTGCAGCTTGGACACCACGTCGCTGCCAACCAGGGTCGCCAGTTGCGTACCGACGGCCATGCCGCTGATCATCTCGCTGGCCATCTGGGATTGCTGTTCGATGGCTTCAGGGTCGGTCACACCACCGAGCTGCGCTTGCAGGGCGGCAACGTCGGCGATCATTGGCTTGGACAGGCTCAGGTTGGCATCGAGCAACGCGATGATCTGCTTGCCCAGCTCCAGCGGCGGCAGTTCCATGCTGCTTGGCTTGGCCAGGTCCACGACCAGGCTGAATTTGCTTTCGCCACCGGTGGTTTTCAGCGACAGGTTTTCCACCGCCACTTGCGGCTTGGCGGCCAGCAGTTGGTTGACGTTGGTATCGGCCAGGGCCTGCTCGGCGTCGCTCAGTTGCAGCTCGGGTACCGGTTCACCGGCGGCAGCGGCGGCCTGCACGGGTGCCATCTTGTCCTGATAGAGCTTGGTCAGCACCAGCATCGACGGCACGTCGACGTTCTTCATGCTCAGGGCCATGGCGGCCGAACCCACGGGTTTGCCCTGGTAACCGATCTCGTCGATCTTGTAATCGACGCGCCCGGCCAGGTTGTTGTCCTTGGTGTCGCTGGTGTCTTTCTGCTCGAAGCCCTTGAGGGTCAGCACGGCCCTCTGCGGGCCCATGGTGAGCTTGGTGTCGGTCAGTTCCACGGTGTTCTGCCCGGTGTAGAAACCGAACGTGGATTTTTCCAGGTTGCTGGCCACTGTCAGCCCGGCCAGTTCGGCTTCGAACGGCGAGCCATTGGCGTCGACGACGGCGACCTTGAGGCTGTTCATGTAACCGTCGGCCTTGACCTTCTTGCCTTCGGCGCTGCTGTCGAAGTTCAGGTTGGCACCGGAGAAGCTCACCGACGACTTGTCGTCCTTGAACGCCAGGGGCAGCAATTCGACGTTGCCGTTGACCGAGAGGCTGTAGCCGATGTTGGCCACGCCCTTGAGCGGCGACACGTCTTTGGCGGCGGCAAACCACTTCTCGGTGGTGGCGTTCTTTTCCAGCGCATAGTGACTGGTGGCCATGACCGGCAGCCATTTCAGCGTGACCAGGCGCGACAACGGCAGCGGGCCGTGTTCGATATGGTCGACGAACAGCAATTCAGGGTTCGGGTTGTCTTCGCCGAAGACCGCACCTTGTGCTTTCAGGCGGTAATGGGCGGTGCTGCTGAACACGCCACGCTCCAGGGACACCAGCTCAAGGGCCATCGTGCCGTCGACGCCGGCCATGGAGGTCTTCAGTTCCTTGTTGGCGTTCTGGATCGCGGTTTGCAGCACCGGTTCCAGTTGCTTACCGGTGTACCAGGCGCCGCCTGCACTGACGACGCCAACGGCGACAACAAAACCCAAAAGAACGACTGCTGGCTTATTCATGAGGTGACCTGATCAAATCCTGTGAGAAGTGGGCTGTCTTCCTTGAACCTCGAGTGAGGTTGGCTCAAGCCCGCCGAAAAACGGGGGGAAGATTAGCACTGGCGGCCGCGAACGGCCCAGACTTTCAGAGGGATCAGTTCCACGCAAGTTCAGGAGTATTCCGTTTCGATCTCGTCCAACTGATGGTCGAAACTCTTCAACCGGGCGGTCCAGGTGTACACCAACACCTCGAATTCACGGTGTATCACGGCATTACCGGGGGTATCGACCTTGGGGTCGCAGAAGTCCAGTTGGTAGCGCTCGCGGGCCATCTGCGTGGCCACATCGGACAATTCCCGCGCATTATTCAGCCAATGCCTACCGTCGGCGACCTGCCGATCCAGCAGCACGCATTGTTTTTTCAGGGTCTCGAGGCTTTTTTCCAGGGGCGTGCCGGTCAGGTCGCCCATGACTTCCTGGAAGGTGCGCCCGGGCTGCCAATAGCTGCCCCAGAAATAGCGGTCGAACACGGTTTCGACCCGGCGCAGGGCGACCTTGGTGTCCCAGATCGCGACGCGGGTCTTGCCTTGTTCGAGGAGTTTTTTCTTCACCTTTTGGTTTTGGTAGGACGCCCAGGCGACGACGCCGATGGACAAGGTGCCGATCACCAGGCAGGCGCTGTCGAGAAACACCATGGCCGTGTCGATTCGGTGAGCGAGCATGACGCCGTAGAAGTAGGCCGCCGATAACAACACCAGTGCGAAGCACACGCACCAGAAAGCGGGAGCATAAGGGTTTTTCATTATTGGAATCCCCATGAGCAAACGCGAGCTGTGTCAGGCGGGCCCCCTGCCGGTCAAAAAGCATGGCGGCCCGCTTGTCAAAGCATAGCTAGCTGCTCAGGGTTTGCCGGGCTGTGAGGCTTGCGTTCGTCCGCTTTCCCAGCCGCCGCCCAGGGCCAGGAACAGATCGATCTGGCTCATGGCAACCTGGGTGTTGGCCGCCGCCAGTTGCGCGCGCACATCGGTGTAGGTGCGCGTGGCTTGCAGGTCGGCGAGGAACGATGCGCGGCCGGCCTGGAAGAAGCGGTGGGTCTGGTCTGCGGCTTCCTTGGCCGATGCGTCGGCTTCGGCCAGGGCATCGCGGCGCTGTAACTGCGCGGTGTACTGCGCCAGGCCGGTCTGGGTTTCGCGGATGGCGTTGAGCACCACCCCATCGAAGTGCGCGAGGGCGCCCTGGGTCGCCGCTTCGGCTTCGTGGATGCGCGCGCGGGCGCCGTTGGTCGGCACGGTCCAACTGATCATCGGGCCAAAGCCCCAGCGGTTGGTGGCCGGTGTGCCGAGATTTTCGAGCAACCCGACCGTGCTGATCGAGGCGCCGATGCTGATGTCCGGGTACAGCGCGCCCGTGGCCACGCCGATGCGCGCAGTGGCCGCGGCCAGTTGGCGTTCCGCCTGGCGCACATCGGGGCGACGCTTGAGCAGCGTCGCGCCATCGCCCACCGGCAGCAGTTGGGCGATGTGCGGGAGTTCGGCGCACGTACCGGTGCCCGCCGGCAGTTGCGCCACTGGCTTGGCCAGCAGCATCGACAGGCGGAACAGCCCGGCCTGGCGCGCAGCTTCGTAGCGCGGCATGTCGGCGCGCAAGGATTTGTACTGGGTCTGCGAGCGGGTGACCTGGGTTTCATCGCCGCGCCCGGCGTCGCGCAGGCGCTGGGTCAACGTCGTGCTCTGGGCTTGCAGGTCGAGGGATTCGTTGGCGATCGCCAGCTCTTCGTTGGCCGCGCAGACTTGCGTGTACGAACGCACCACATCGGCGACCAGGGTGATCCGCGCAATATCGGCCGCAGCCTGGGTTGCGTCGGCGCTGGCCTGGGCGCTTTCGATGCCGCGCTGCAAGGTGCCGAACAGATCGAATTGATACGAGGTGGTGATCCCCACGCTGCCGATGTTGCCCACCGGGACTTTTTCC
This sequence comes from Pseudomonas sp. K8, assembly GCF_014889455.1. NCBI lineage: Bacteria > Pseudomonadati > Pseudomonadota > Gammaproteobacteria > Pseudomonadales > Pseudomonadaceae > Pseudomonas > Pseudomonas sp. K8. Next base: position 13,662 of record NZ_VJWO01000061.1, on the reverse strand, counting down.
GAGAGTAAAAACGCTTCGCCGGACTCTTGCAGGCGCTGGGCTTCGGCCTTGGCGCCGGCACTCCAGCCGCCGACGGATTCAGCCTCCTGCACCTGATAGCGCGCCCGCTGCAAGTTGGCGGCGGCGACGCGCAGGTCGGTGTTGGAAGCCATGGCCTGGCGCACCAGTTCATCCAGGCGCGGGTCGTTGTACAGCTTCCACCAGTCCGCCGGCACCGGCGCCGAGACCACGTTGGCGCCCTCGCCCGCCAGTTGCCCTTGCAGGTCGCCACGGTTCATGGCGGCCTTGTCCGGCAGTCGATAATCCGGGCCGACCACCTGGCAGGCTGACAACAGCACACCCAGCGCCGCGGTTGCCAAAATCTGCTTCATGGCTGGGCTCCGTCCTTGGGCTTGTCGCCGATGATCGACACCGTCGCGGTGCGCCCGGCGATCATGCGAAAGTCCGCCGGCACCTCGTCAAACGCGATACGCACCGGAATCCGCTGGGCCAGGCGCACCCAACTGAACGCCGGGTTGACGTTGGGCAGCAGGTTGGCGCCGCTGCTGCGGTCACGGTCCTCGATACCGGCGACGATGCTCTGCACATGGCCGTGCAGGCGGGCGCCGTCGCCAATCACACGGATATCGACGCCCATGCCGACGTGGATGCCGTCGAGCTTGGTCTCTTCGAAGTAGCCGTCGATATGGAAGGAGTTGCTGTCCACCACCGACAGCACCGGGCGCCCGGCGGTGACGAACTCCTGCGTGCGCGGCGCACGGTCGTTGACGTAGCCGTCCACCGGGCTGCGGATCACCGAACGGTCGAGGTTGAGTTGCGCCGAGTCCACCGTCACTTGCGCTTCGGCCAGGGCCGACTGGGCACGGGCGACGCGGGACTGGCTTTCTTCCAGTTGCTCGCTCGGCACCAGGTTGCCCAGGCCACGGTTACGCTTGTACTCGCGCTGGGCCTGGGCCAGGGTTTCCTGGCGGTCGGCCACGGCGGCCTGGGCCTGGCGCAGGGCCAGCTTGAAGCGGTCCTGGTCGACGGCGAACAGCACCTGGCCTTTGCTCACCAGTTGGTTGTCGCGCACGTCGACGCGCTGGATCAGCCCGGACACGTCCGGGGCGATCTGCACGATATCGGCACGGATGTGGCCGTCACGGGTCCAGGGCGCAAACATGTAGTACATGACCATGCGCCATACGACGACGACCGCGAAGCTCACGATCAACAACGTCAGGACGACACGGCCGATGGTCAAAAAAGGTTTTTTCATGTCATCAGGTATCGACTGAGTGAGTCCACCGCGCCCAGCAACAGCGCGTAGAGCCCCACGTTGAACAATGCCCGGTGCCACACCAGGCGATAAAAGTGCAGACGGGTCAACAACCCATGCACCAGCAGAAACAACAGGTACGCAATGCCCATCAGCACCAGCAGCGTGGGCAGGAACACCCCGCTGACATCCAGATCACCGATCATAAAGGCGCTCCATCAGGCAGCGGCGCCTCGGTCTCGGTGCCGCCAATCAATTCCACACCGGGCAACAGCGCCAGGCGCAGACCCACCAGGGCATGCAACAGATGCAGGCGGGTGTCGTCTTCGTCTTGCAGGCCTTGGCCGTTGAGGGCGCGGCGCGTGCGGTCGAGGGTCATCAGCAGGCCGCTCGGCGAGGGCAAGCGTCGGCCCGCCTTGAGGCAGGCCTTGTAGTAAGCGCCGACGCCTTCCACCACTTGGCCGAGCAACACCCGCGGTACGCCGTAGATCCGTGGCGAGTAGGCCAGCAGGTCGAGCAGGTTCAGCGCCACGCGCAAATCGCGCAGGGCGACGCCGGTGTCATGGCCGATGATGGCCAGGCGCGGCAGGTGCTGCATCAAGCGGTCGAGCATTTGCGCGGCCAGGTACCGTTGTTCGGCCAGGTTCGCCGGTTCGGTCAGGCCGACGATGTCGTGCCAGGTGAACCGGGTCAGGCGCTTGGCGGCCAACTCGGCACCGAAGGGCCGCGCGATCAGCGTCCACACAAAGGCAAACAGCAGGCCCACGGGCCCGGCCAGGTTGACGTTGGCGAAGTTGAGGAAGTCGGCGTCATAGGCGCCCTGGATGCTGATGAACGACGAGGTGTTCACCAACGTCAGCAGCATGCCCAGGTAGAAACGCGGTTGGACCGTGAGTGTGCCGATGCAGATAAACGGCACCGCGAACGCCAGCACCAGCATGGGGAAATCGTGCAGGTTGGGCAGCACCAGGAACAGATACAGGCTGGCGAACAGCACCGACATGGCGGTCCAGAAAAAGAACCGGTAGATCTGCGGCGCCGGGTCGTCCATCGACGCAAAGAAGCTGCAGGCGACGGCTGCCAGGATCACGGCGCTGCCGCCGTCGGTCCAACCCAGCAGAATCCACAGCACCGAGGCGACGATGATCGCGGTGACGGTGGAAAACGCCGAGTAGAACATCAGGCCACGGTCGAGAAAAGGCGTCAGGCGGCCCAGGCGCCAGTGGCGGTAAACGGCGCGCCAGGTGTCCTGGCTCTCGCATTGGATCGCGGCCTGCAGGCTGCGGCAGTCTTGCCACAGGTCGATCCACTCACCCAGGCGATACAGGGCGTTGGAGAACAGCAGCGTGTGGCGGTCGTCCAGCGCTTCGCCTGCCGGTTGCAGCGCGTCGAGTTGGTCACGCAGGGTGCGCCAGCGTTCCAACGGGGCCGACTCGGCGGTGCTTTGCAGCCACTGATCCGTGGCCTCCAACAGCGGCGCGAGCGTTTCGAGAAACTCCGGCGCACGGTGTTCGATGGCGTATAGCGCATCGTCGAGCGCATCCACCACCGGCAGCAGGTGGATCATCCGCCCGCGCAGTTCCTTGGTGTTGCGCACCGTCTGCGGCCGGGCGCCTTCGTGGGGCAATTGGCCGATCATCAATTCCAACGTGTTGAAGGTGGCGACCATGCCGCCGCGCAAGGCGCTGACTTCGTCGCGCGCCACGTTGCGGCTCATAAAGCGCTGGCTGTAGACCTGGGCGTCGCTGAACCACTTGGCCACCGAGCCATCGAACACCGGCATCAGGCGCCGCGGCCAGAACATCGCGCCGACCACCGCCGCCACCGCGATGCCAAGAAAGATTTCCTCGGTGCGCGCTTCAGCCACGTCCCACACCGTCAGCGGGTTATCCACCACTGGCAAGGCGATCAGCGGCAAGGTGTAGCCGGCCAGCATCAGGGCGTAGTTGTTCGCGGTGCGCAGGTGCATGGAGAGAAACAGCAGGGTGCCCGTCCACAATGCAATCACCACCACCAGCAGGTAGGGCGATTGCACAAACATCGGCACGAACACCACCGCCGCCGCCGCGCCCATGAAGGTGCCGATTGCACGGTACAGCGCCTTGGAACTGGTCGGCCCGACAAACGGGCTGGAGACGATGTACACCGTGGCCATCGCCCAGTACGGACGCGGCATTTGCATGAGCATGGCGATGTACAACGCGATCATCGACGCCGCGAACGTGCGTACCCCGTAGAACCAGTCCCTGGCCGGCGGCATGCCGGTAAAAAATCCTCTCAAGATGCTGCAACCACAGGGTATTGATGCGCGACTTCAAAGGCGCGCAACACGCGCAGCGCAACCTCCATGTCCGCAGGCGCAATATCGGCCAGCACGTCGCGGCGCAGGCGCACCAGTTGCGCCTCCACCGCCTGTACCAGCTCACGGCCCCGCGCGGTGAGGCTCAAGGCCTTGGCGCGGCGGTCGTGGGTGTCTTCGCTGCGGCACACATAGCCGCCGCTGCACAGTTGGTCGAGCAGGCGCACCAGCGACGGGCTTTCCATCCCCGAAGCCTGGGCCACTTTGACTTGATGCACCCCGTCGCCCAGGCGGCCGATCATCAGCAACGGCACGGCGCAGGCTTCGGAAATACCGTAGCTCACCAGCGTGTTCTGGCAGATTTTGCGCCAATTACGGGCGCCCACCACCATGCTGCTGCTGAGGTTCATCTGGAGTTGTTCGAGGGTCTTGGGCACTGGATCGTTCACATACAGTTAGTTTGCTAACTATCAATATGGTGGATGGCGCTAGATGCGTCAAGTTTTGAAACAAATTTAGCGGATGGGTGGTGTCGGTAAGTAAAGCGGGTTTGGCGTGAGGGTTGGATTTTCAGCGATAGCCGCAGCGCCGCATGACCCATGTGGGAGGGGGCTTGCCCCCGATAGCGGAGGTTCAGGCAATACATGGTTGACTGATCTGCCGCTATCGGGGGCAAGCCCCCTCCCACATTTGGATCGGCGTCGGCTCAGGATTGCTGTGCGGCCTGCCATTCAGGCGTGGCGTGGGTAAGTAAAGCGACTTTCAGTGTGAGGGTTGGATCTTCAACAATAGCCGCAACGCCGCATGACCCATGTGGGAGGGGGCTTGCCCCCGATAGCGGAGGTTCAGGCAATACATGGTTGACTGATCTGCCGCTATCGGGGGCAAGCCCCCTCCCACATTTGGATCGGTGTCGCCTCAGGATAGCTGTGCGGCCTGCCATTCAGGCGTGGCGTGGGTAAGTAAAGCGACTTTCAGTGTGAGGGTTGGATCTTCAACAATAGCCGCAACGCCGCATGACCCATGTGGGAGGGGGCTTGCCCCCGATAGCGGAGTGAAGGCAATACACGGTTGACTGATCTGCCGCTATCGGGGGCAAGCCCCCTCCCACATTTGGATCAGTGTCGGCTTCAGGATTGCTGTGCAACCGGCTTATTGACCGCTCAGTCTCCTAAGTGGCTCTGCCGGAAAATATCAGCACCTTTTGCTCCACCGCCAGACGCTCCAGACTTTCACTGCCTCGGATACAACAACTAACGCAGCCATTAACACCACGTTGTAGTTAGGAACAAGCTGAGCACCCACTAGCAACAGCGAAAAAGAAGGCACAATAAAAGCCAATCGCAAGGGTGTTTGAAGGTAAGTAATCCACCTCACCTGTTCACGTCCAAGAAAGAACAGCAGGCACGAGATCACGATGGGAACTTGCAGCAGCATGGCAAAGCCGAACATGTATAACTGCACAACGCTATGATCACGCAGCACCCATAAAGCACTTTCAAGATCACTTAAATAAGGAATCCTTCCCTCTATTGCGCTGGCCACTGCATAGCGAATCAGATAAAGGGCATCCATGGCTCCCCAAAACCAAAAAACATGCTTGCGCGTCATTTTCCTGCGTCCTTTGATCTTTTTTCCCCAGAACAACAAACAGGGGAAATATTGCATTCACCAAGAAGTTCACTCAGTCCCTGCAACGCATAAGGCGCACGGAAAAACTCCCTTACTTTGCTGTCGGCAAAATAGGGACTCTCGATTTTTGTGAGGTCATATTGTTCAATTTCAGTGCGGGGGATCAGTCGTTTCATGTTGTGTCCAGAAGAAGGAGTCAGCCCCGTTGATAAGGGTTCCTCACTCTGCCCACCATCATTCCCAACCTCGTGTATCACCCGCCCCAGCGCGCAGGTCGATTGCCATGGTGCGAAGCTTTCCAGAAAAAATTAACTGGGCCGCTTACAGCCCAGTTTTTTACCGCACACTAATTTTTTTTACATTACGGCATTTCATCAAAGATTTTTTTACACCTCTCAATTACGCCGCAACATCAGGTTCAACTCATCCACCACTTCAGCCCAATCCGCATCTTCCAGAATTTCCTCACGCAAAAACGCTTTCTGGCTATCCGTCCAGAAAAACGCATCGGCCAGTTCCAGGTCCGCCTTGAGCGGTGAGTGCGCGGTGACGAATTGCTCGATGCCGGCAGGGTCGTCGGCCAGGCCGAGTTGTTTGAACAGGGAGGGCAAGCTGTGTTCAGGCGATTGCATGATGAGCTCCGGATAGATGGGTTTATCCGAGTCTAGCCCTCACCCACGGCAGGCGCGAGCTTGCGCTACAGGGTTTGCAACCATACCTGCAGTTGTGCGACGCATTGCTGCACGGATAGCTGGCCGGTCTCCAGGACCAGGGCGGCTTGCGGCGGCGGTTCGTAGGGCGAGCCGATGCCGGTGAACCCCGGCAGTTCGCCGCGTCGGGCGCGGGCGTAGTGGCCTTTGGGGTCGCGGCGTTCGCAGATGTCCAGTGCGGCGTTGCACCACACTTCCCGATAGTCCGCGCCCAGGCGGTCGGCGAGTACCGCGCGTAATTCGACCAACGGCGCGATCAGCGCCAGGATCACGATTTGCCCGTTGTCCACCAGCAACGCCGCCAGTTCGGCGGCGCGGCGGATGTTTTCCAGGCGGTCGCCGTCGGCAAACCCCAGGTCTTTGTTCAAGCCGCCGCGCAAGGCATCGCCGTCGAGCACGATGCTGTGTCGGCCTTGTTCGAACAACGCCGCCTGCAGCCCTTGGGCCAGGGTCGACTTACCCGACGCCGGCAGGCCGGTCAGCAGGATCGCCACGCCGCGATGACCGTTGCGAGCCTCACGCTGGGCACGCGTGATGCTCGCGGTCGGTGCCACCAGGTTACTTGACGGCGGCACGGGGCACCGGGGCGGCGATGTTGCCGGCGGCCCATGCCGATTCGCGGCCGGCCAGCGCGGTGGCGATGGACTGCACGCGGTCGGAATCGACCTGCTCCGGCAACGGGTCGAGCCCGGCGCTGGCGAAGATCTGGCCGTAGGCGTTGCGCAGGTCGGCGTAGGCCAGGTCGCGGCGCAGGTCGGCTTGCAGGGTATTGAGTTCGCCCTGGATCAGGTCCAGTTCGCCCAGGCCTGCGGCTTGGTGACGGTTGCGCAGTTGGGTGAGGATCTGCCCGTCGATGTCGGCCAGCTGTTCGTTGGTCTTGAACTGGCGCACGGCGTCCTGGAAGTTCGCGTTGGCGACGTAGAGTTGCGCCAGCACCGCGATGGACATGGCCTGGCGCCGTGCGGTGGCGACTTCTTCGCCGGCCTTGGCGACGTCGATGGCCGCCGGGGCGGAGAGCACGTTGAACAGGTTCCAGGTGACCTTGGCGCCGTAGTCGGCCCAGCGGTTGTCCACCAGGAACGAGTTGCTGTCGTAATGCCCACCGGCCGAGAATTCCAGGCCCGGCAGCAGGCGCAGCATGGCCTTGCGGGTTTCGGCGGCGCTGATGCGGGTCTGGTAGTCCTGCTCGCGCAGTTCAGGGCGGTTGGCCAGGGCTTCCTGTTCCAGGCTGGCGAAGTTGACCTTGAGCTGCGGCACGGCGTAGTCGTCCGGCGTGGCCAGCTTGAGGTCGGTGCCCATGGGCAGGTTGATCAGGGTCGACAGTTCGGTCTTGGCGAGGGAGAGCGCGCGGCGCTGTTCCTGCAATTGGCGCGTGGCTTCGATCAGCGAGCGCTGGTAGCCCAGGGCCTGGATCGGGTCGCCGATACGCTGCTCGCTCATGCTTTGGCTGTTGCTCTGGGCCTGGTCGACCCGCGCCATCAGGCTGTCGATCTGGGTCAGCAGGCGTTCGGCCGCGACCGCCCGCCAATAGGCCGAGCGCACGTCCTGGACGATGGTGTTGATCACCTTGCGGCGCCGCTCCTGGACGATCAGGCGTTGGTCGCCTTGCTGTTTGGCACTGATGTAGCTGACGCCAAAGTCGAGGACGTTCCACACCATGGTCAGGTCGGCCACGCGACGGTCGCGGTCCTGGGATGTCGACGGTTCCAGGGACTGGGTGCCGGTGAGAACACTCTGGCTGCTGGAGGCGTTGGTGTTGTTGCGCCCGGCGTAACCGGCGGACAACGCCATGCGCGGCAGCATGTCGAAACTGGCGAGGTCGAGTTGGCGCTTGGCCAGCGCCTCCTCCATGATCTTCAAGCGCCCTTCGAGGTTGTATTTAACCGCCCGGGCCATGGCCTGGTGCAGTGTCAACGGGCCGTTCAATGGCTCCTGATCCTTGTACATACCGTGCAGGTCGCTGCGGGCTCGCTGCTCACTGACACTGCGCTCAATCGGCTCGCTGGTGACCGCACAACCGCCGATCGCCAGCGCCAGCACGCTGGCGCCGAACAACTTATGAACTGTATTCATCCTTGGACTGCCCCTGTTACTGCGCCTTGATTTAAGTGTGTCAGGCCTGCATTTCGCTGATGCCGACCTGTTGCAATGCCTTCGCCAGGTCAATCACCTGACGCTGTTCCACGTCTTTGATCTGCTGCAATTGCTGGCCCAGGGTCGGGGCGCCGAACACGCCCCGCAGGCCTTGGGCCGCGTCACCGCCGCCCTGGATCGCTCGGCTGTCGAACGCCTTGAGGCCACTGTCCCCGCCGCCACTCTCACGATTGAACAACCCCGACAAGGTGCTTGAACCAAACACCCCGCCATCGCCGCCGCCAAAACCGAGGAAGCCCTGCGCGCCGCCGTTCGCGCCACTGTCGCTGTTGAACACCTGGGCAATGAAGCTGGGCGCCAAGGCACCGTTGCGAATGAAGATGCTACCGATAGGCGGCAAGCCCGCGCCCATCTCGCGCTGTTCGAACAACGGCGGGAAGCCAATGGGTGAACCCAGGTCGCCCGCGGGCCGGCCAAACACGATCGGTTGCAGCGGCACATCCGGCGCGCCGGGTGGCGGTGCCGGCTCGGTGACGCGGAACAGCGGGTCGCCGGTCAGGGCAATGGTGTTGATCGCGTAGTTGTTGGAATTGGCATAACCGCTGCCGGCGTTGCCCGTCATGTCATTCACCAGGCCGGTGTCGAGGGTGATGAAGTTGCTCGGGTCGTTGAGGTTGGCCGTCGGTGTGAGGGTCGCGGTCCAGGTTTTGCCGCCGTCGTTGCTGGCCAGGTTGGACAAGGTGCCGTTGGCCACGCTGAGGTCATCCAGCGCGAAGCCGCTGACTTTTTCACTGAAGGTAAACGTGACGGCGGTGGTCTGGCCGACGGTCAGATTCGGGTTGGCAATGGTGATAGTCGCCGTCGGGCGTTCGCCATCGATCACAAAATTGTTCGAAATCGCAATGCCGCTGCCGGCGTTACCGGCAGCATCGTTGACCTGGCCGGCGTCCAGCACGATCACGTTGGTCGCATCGGTAATCGCCGCCGTCGGGGTCAGGGTGGCGGTCCAGGTTTTGCCGCCATCGTTGCTGGCCAGGTTGGACAGCACGCCGTTGGCCACGCTCAGGTCAGACAGATCGAAACCGCTGACGGCCTCGCTGAAGCCGATGGTGACGGTGGTGGTCTGGCCGATGCCCAGGGTGCCGTTGGCCACCGAAATGGTCGCGGTCGGGCGCTGGGTGTCGATCGCATAGTTGTTCGAATCGGTGCTGCCGCTGCCCGCGTTGCCGGCGGCGGTCTGTACGCCGCTGTTGTCCAGGCTGATCAGGTTGCTGGTGTCGGTCACGTCGGCCGTCGGCGTCAGGGTCGCGGTCCAGGTCACGCCGCCGTCGCTGGAGGCCAGGTTGCTCAGCACGCCGTTGGCCACGCTCAGGTCGGCCAGGGTGAAACCGCTGACAGCCTCGGAGAAGGTGATGGTCACCGGGGCGGTCTCGCCGGCCTTGAGGGCGGTGTCGCCGACCACGATGGTCGCCGTCGGCAGCACGGTGTCGATGCTGTAGTTGGCCGAGTCGGTCGTTCCCGTACCGGCGTTGCCGGTCAGGTCGGCAATGCCGGTATTGGCCAGGGTGATCACGTTGCTGGCGGCGCGGATACCCGCCGCCGGTGTGAAGAGAGCCGTCCAGGTGATGCCGCCGTCGCTGCTGCTGACCGCGCTCAGGGTGCCATGGGCGACGTTCAGGTCACTGTTGTCAAAACCGCTGACGGCTTCCGAGAACGTGACCGTGACCAAGGAGGTTTCGCCGGCACTCAACACAGGGTCGGCCATCACGATGGTCGCCGTTGGCCGCTGGCTGTCGATGGCGTAGTTGTTGGAGTCGGTGGTGCCGCTGCCGCTGTTGCCCGCCAGGTCGGCGATGCCGGTGTTGTCCAGGGTGATCACGTTGCTGGTGTCGGTGACGCCGGACGTCGGGGTGAACGTCGCGGTCCAGGTCACGCCGCCGTCCGCGCTGCTCACGGTGCTCAAGGTGCCGTTGTTGACCGTCAGATCGGCGTTGCTGAACCCGGTCACCGCCTCCGAGAAGGTGATCACCACCGCTGAGCTGCCACCCACGCCGAGGGCCGGATTCGCGACCACGATGGTGGCCGTTGGGCGCACGGTGTCGACGACGTAGTTGTTCGAATCGGTGGTGCCTCTGCCGCTGTTGCCGGAGCCGTTTTGCACACCGCTGTTGTCCAGGGTGATCACGTTGCTGGTGTCGCTGATCGCACTGCTCGGCGTGAAAGTCGCCGTCCAGGTCACGCCGCCGTCGTTGCTGCTGACGGAGGTCAACGTGCCGTTGGCGATCGTCAGGTCGGCGTTGGTAAAACCGCTGACCGCTTCGGAGAAGGTAATGGTGACCAGCGAGGTGTCGCCGATGTTCAGGGCATTGTCGGCGACGACGATGGTTGCGCTCGGCTGCACCGTGTCGATGGTGAAGTTACCCGAGTTGGTGACACCGCTGCCGGCGTTGCCGGCCAGGTCGGTGTAGCCGGCGTTGTTCAGGCTGATCAGGTTGGTGGTGTCGCGGACGTTGCCGGTCGGTGTGAAAGTCGCCGTCCAGGTCACGCCGCCATCCGCGCTGCTGACGGTCGAGAGGGTGCCGTTGGGTACGCTCAGGTCGCTGTTGTCAAAACCGCTGACGGCTTCCGAGAACGTGACCGTGACCAAGGAAGTTTCGCCGGCACTCAACACAGGGTCGGCCATCACGATGGTCGCCGTTGGCCGCTGGCTGTCGATCATATAAGCGTTGGACGACGTGGTGCCAGACCCGACGTTACCGACGCCATCGGTCACACCGGTGTTATCCAGGACAATGTGATTGTTGTTCTGGGTGACGCCTGCCACAGGCGTCAACGTCGCGGTATAGGTGATGTTGTCGCTGGTGCTCAGGCTGCTCAGGGTGCCATTGTCGGTGGTCAGATCGGCCAGGCTGAACCCGGTCACAGCTTCGCTGAAAGTGATGGTCACCAGCGACGAGCCGCCGATCCCCAGGTGGTCGTTGTTCACCACCACCGTCGCGGTCGGACGTTGGGTGTCGATGGCGTAGTTATTGGAATTGCTGGTACCGACGCCGACATTACCCGACACCGCCGCCTGGACGCCGCTGTTGTCCAGGGTGATCAGGTTGGTGGCGTCGCTGATCGCGCTGCTCGGGGTGAACGTCGCGCCCCAGGTAATGCCGCCGTCGCTGCTGCTGACCGCGCTCAAGGTGCCATTGGTGATCGTCAGGTCGGCATTGCTGAAACCGGTCACGGCCTCGTTGAACGTAATCATCACTTGGGAGGAGTCACCGATTTTCAGCGTCGGGTTGGCCACCACGATGGTCGCCGAAGGCAACACCGTATCGACGGTGTAATTCGCCGAGTTGGTGGTGCCCGCGCCTGCGTTGCCGGCCAGGTCGGCAATGCCGGTGTTGGCCAGGGCGATCACGTTGCTCGCGCTGTTGGTGTTCGTCCCTGGGGTGAAGGTCGCGGTCCAGGTGATGCCGCCGTCGGCGCTGCTCAGGCTGCTCAGGCTGCCGTGGCTTGCCGTCAGGTCGGCGAGGGTGAAGCCAGTCACGGCTTCGCTGAAGGTGATCGTCACCAGCGACGTTTCGCCAGCGGTCAGCGCCGGGTCGGCGACCACGATGGTCGCGGTGGGGCGCACGGTGTCGATGACGTAGTTGTTGGAGTCGGTGGTGCCGGTGCCGGTGTTGCCGCTGGTGTCGCTATAGCCGGTATTGTCCAGGGTGATGACGTTGGCGGTGTCGGTGAGGTTCGCACTCGGCGTGAAGGTCGCGGTCCAGGTGATGCCACCGTCGTTGCTGCTCACCGCACTCAGGGTGCCATTGGACACCGTCAGGTCGACATTGGAGAAACCGACCACGGCTTCCGAGAAGGTAATGGTCACCAGCGAGGTCTGGCCAATGCCCAGGGAGTTGCTCGCAACCACCAGGGTCGCGGTTGGACGCACGCCGTCGATGGCCACGTTGTTCGACGTGGTAGTGCCACTGCCGGCGTTGCCCGCCACGTCCTGGACCCCGGTGTTGTCCAGGGTGATGTGGTTGCTCGCGCTGACGATACTCGCCGTCGGGGTAAAGGTGGCGGTCCAGGTGGTACCACCGTCGTTGCTGCTGACTGCGCTCAGGGTGCCATTGGACACTATCAGGTCGGCGTTGGTGAACCCGGTCACGGCTTCGCTGAAGGTGATGGTCACCAGCGAGGTCTGGCCGATGCCCAGGTTGGTGTTGGCGAACACGACAGTCGCGTTCGGCCGCGCGGTGTCGACCGCATAGGTGTTGGAATTGGTGGTGCCACTGCCGGCGTTGCCCGCGCCATCACTGACCGCGGTGTTGTTCAGGGTGATGACATCGCCGGTATGGGTAACCCCGGGGCTCGCAGTCAGGGTTGCGGTCCACGTGAGACCACCGTCGTTGCTGCCCAAGTTGCTCAGGATGCCGTCGGCGACCGTGAAGGCGCCGGCGGTGAGCCCGGTGACCGCCTCGCTGAAGGTGATGGTCACCAGGGACGTGTTACCGCTGATACTCAGTGCGGTATCGGACACCACAATGGTCGAGGTCGGCAGCACCGTGTCGATCGCATAGGTGTTGGACGTGGTCGTGCCGGTACCGGCGTTGGTCGCGGTATCGGCATAGAGGGTGTTGTCCAGGGTAACGACATTGCCGCTGCTGCTGTTGCTGGCGCTTGGTGTCAGGGTCGCGGTCCAGTGGATATTGTCACTGGTGGTCAGGTTGCTCAGGGTGCCGTTGGACGCCGACATGTCAGTAAGGCTGAAACCGCTCACCGCTTCGCTGAAGGTAATGTTCACCGTCGAGTTGACCGTGGTGCTCAACGTCGGCGCAACGACCGTAACGGTCGCGGTTGGGCGCACGGTATCGATGCTGAAGGTGTTGGACGAAGTGGTGCCGGTCCCCGGTGTCCCCGTCGACGTGGCGGTGACGCCGGTATTGTCGAGGACAATCTGGTTGGTGGCGCTGGTCACGCTCGCGCTCGGCGTAAAGGTCGCGGTGTAGGTGATGTTGTCGCTGGTAGTCAGGGTGCCCAGGGTACCGTTGCTAATCGTCAGATCGGCGCTGGTAAAGCCGGTCACGGCCTGGTTGAAGGTAATGGTCACCTGCGAAGTGCTGCCGATGTGCTGCGCGGTGTTGCTGACCACGATGGTCGCGACAGGGGCCGGACTGTAAGCGGTGTTCGCCGTTCCGCCGATATCGTTGAACAGACCGTTGACTGCTGTGGGTTTGCTGCCCGCCGAGGCGTTGGTGGCCAAGCCACCGTTACCACTGGCACCGGTATTGGCCGAACCGCCCAGCGCCGCGAAGTTGGCCGCCGTGATCAATACCGTGCCTTTGTTCCAGATGGCACCGACACCCAGGCCACCGTCACCGCCATTCAGAGTAGTGCCGCTGCCGGCCGCCGAACCACCACCGCCGCCGCCGCCGGCACCGATGTTACCGGTAATCGAGCTGGTGCCGACGATGGTCAGGGTGGCGCCGCTGGCGTTGTAGATACCGCCAGCCGCTCCGCCGCCCTTGCCACCGGCACCGTTCCAGCCGGAACCACCCCCACCGCCGCCGATCGACAAGCCGCCAGAGGTCGCTGTGCCGCCAGCGGAACCGTTGGTATAACCGTAGATGCCGGTCGAGCCGGCACCACCGCTGCTCGAGCCGCCGTTGCCGCCCATGGTGCTGTAG
>NZ_VJWO01000060.1:0-35528 GCF_014889455.1 Pseudomonas sp. K8 | reverse complement strand
CCGCCCAACTACATGCGTGCCGTCGAACAAAAGCAGGTTCGCGAGATGTACGCTCCGCTGGACCGACCGGCCGGCGACCTGCGCTCGGCACAGCAGATCATCGACCAGAGCCCGGTCATGACGCACTTCCTGCAAGGCCGCGACAGTTACGCGATCGCTGATGATCTTAAGCAGCAGGTCGGTGACTGGACCCCATCCAACGCAGACCCGGATGCGCGTGCTGACGCGGCTTACAACCTGGAAAAAGTGCTGCAGTTTCTCGACAACCTTGACGACCGCACCTTGAATGGCAGCCATGCCCGCAACGGGCGTATCGATGGGTTCTTCAACGACGGCTACAGCACCCTGGATAACTCCGAAGCCAGCCGGCTCAAGGCGTTTTCCTTTAAAGGCTATGAAGTGCTGCGCCATCTGCCGAGCTGAAGGCCGAGGGCCTCAACGACCGCCGCCCAGGTCGACGAACGTCCCGGTGGCATAGGACGCCTTGTCCGACAACAACCAGACAATCGCCTCCGCCACCTCGTCCGGCCGGCCGCCACGGGCCATGGGAATCCCGGACTCCAGCTTGCTGACCCGGTCCGGATCACCGCTCAGGGCATGGAAGTCGGTGTAGATATAGCCGGGGCGCACCGCGTTGACACGAATGCCCTCGCCCGCCACTTCCTTCGACAGCCCGATGGTAAAGCTGTCCAGCGCGCCCTTGGAGGCGGCGTAGTCGACATATTCACCCGGCGAACCGAGGCGCGCCGCCACCGACGACACATTGACGATGCTGCCGCCCTGCCCACCATGCCGGGGCGACATACGCAGCACCGCGTGCTTGGCGCACAGAATCGGGCCGAGCACGTTGGTCTTCATGATCTTCAGGATGCGGAACTCGGACATTTCATCAACACGGGATTTATGCCCCACGGTGCCGGCATTGTTGACCAGTGCCGTCACCCGCCCCAACTCGTTGTCAACACGATGGAACAGCGCGATCACCTCATCCTCGATGCTCACATCGGCGCGCACCGCAATGGCCTGGGCACCCAGCGCGCGGACCTGGTCGAGCACGCGATGAGCGGCCTCTTCGTCCGACTGGAAGTTGATGCAAATGCGATAGCCCTGGCGAGCCGCCAGCAATGCCGTCGCGGCGCCAATCCCACGACCGCCCCCGGTGATGATGAGGACTTTGTCCATGCCTACGCTCTCCTGAATCAACCAAATGTTTAGAGTTGGCCCCAAGAATACCCGTCAAGCACGCTGCTTGTCAGGCGCCAGCGCTGCTTGTGCCCGCAGGATGTCGGCCATGAAGCCATCCGCCGGTAACGGATGCCCGAGCAAGTAGCCCTGCAACGCGTTGCACCCCAGGCGGGTGAGGAAGCTCTGCTGGACATCGGTTTCCACCCCTTCGGCGACAATCCGCAGCCCAAGGGCCTGGCCCAGGGCGACGATGGCCGAGACGATGGCGGCGTCGTCGCCGTCGTGTTCCAGGTCTCGCACAAAGCCACGGTCGATCTTCAGTTCGTTGGCCGGCAGGCGCTTGAGGTACATCAGGCTGGAATAGCCGGTGCCGAAGTCATCAATGGACAGATCGACCCCCATTTCCGACAGCTGCTGCAACACCGTCATGCTTGCATCGGCATCGCTCATGGCGGTGGTTTCGGTAATCTCCAGCGTCAGGCTGTTGGCCGGCAACTGGTGGCGATCCAACGCGGTGGCGACACTCTTGACCAGGCCGGCGTGGCAAAACTGCAACGCCGACAGGTTCACCGCGATTCGCCAGCCTTCATAACCCTGGGCGTACCACACGCGCATCTGACGGCAGGCTTCGTCGAGCACCCACTCGCCAATCGGAATGATCAGCCCGGTTTTTTCCGCCAGCTCGATAAAGGCCGCCGGCAGCAACAAGCCCTCTTGCGGATGCTCCCAGCGCAGCAAGGCTTCGGCGCCTATCGGGGCACCGCTGACAGCGTCGAACTTGGGCTGGTAGTACAAGCGGAACTGCTGCTGCTCGACTGCGTTGCGCAAGTCCTGCAACAACTGCAGTTGCTTGCGCGCGTTAGAGTTCATCGACACATCGAAGAAGCTGTAGCCATTCTTGCCCATGCCCTTGGCGTGGTACATCGCGGCGTCGGCGTTCATCAGCAGTTCCTGGGGCGTACTGCCGTTGCCCGGGAACATCGCGATACCGACGCTGGCTGAAATTTTCAGCACGTGTTCGGCCACCTGGAACGCGCGATTGATCAGCACCACCTGGCGTTCGGCAAGGCCCAGGGCATCATTGGGCTGCGTCAGTTGCACCAGCAGCACAAACTCATCACCGCCGATGCGCGCCAGGGTGTCCTGGCTGCGCAGATCTTCACGCAGGCGCTGGCTGACTTCGCGCAACAACTGGTCGCCCATGTGATGGCCGAAGGCATCGTTGACCGGCTTGAAGCCGTCCAGGTCGATAAACATCAGGGCCAGGCAACCGCCCTGCTCTTTCACCGCCTGCATGGCTTGCTGAATCCGGTCGGCGAGCAGGGTGCGATTGGGCAGGCCGGTCAGGGTGTCGTGCAGGGCCAGGTGGGTCAGTTCCTGATTGGCCAACGTCAGCGAGTCGGCCAGCACCGCGGTACGCGCCTCCAGGCGCGCGTCGAGCAACGACGTGAGCAGCGCGATAACCAGCACGGCCAGGCTGGTGACCAACACCAGGTTATCCAGGCCCTTGCCGCTCAAGCCGGTCAGCGCGGCGCCGCAGAAACTGTCGTCGGCAAAACGCGCCGCCGCCATGCCGGTGTAGTGCATGCCGACGATGGCCACGCCCATCACCACGGCGGCGCCACCGCGCGCCAGACGCACATAAGGCGTGTTGCGCCGCAGATTGAAGGCGATCCACAGTGCCGCGCCAGACGCCGCCACCGCGATCAGCAACGAGGCGCCAAACAACGCGGGGTCGTAATCGATGCCCGGCAGCATCCGCATCGCGGCCATGCCGGTGTAATGCATGCTGCTGATGCCGGCGCCCATGATCAGCGCGCCAAACCCCAGTTGCCACATAGGCAGGCGCTGCTGGCTGACCAGCCACAAGGCAAAGCCGCAGGACAACACCGCGATCAACAGCGACAACGCGGTAATGTCCAGGTCAAAACCCAGGGCGAACGGCAGCCTGAGCGCCAACATGCCGATAAAGTGCATGGACCACACGCCCACGCCCATGGCCAATGCCCCGCCCAGCATCCACAAGTAGATGGCGCGACCCTTGGCCGTGGCGATGCGACCGGAGAGGTCGAGCGCGGTGTAGGAAGCAAGCACCGCGACGAACAGGGAGATCACGACCAGAGAGGGAGAATAACTACCGATGAGCATGGAACTTCTCGAGAGCGACGGGTTGTAAACACCCGCCCCGGGTGGCAAAGCCGCGGATTGTAGCGAGAATAATTATTGAACAGGTGATTAATTATCATAGGGCCAACATCGGCAATTTGACGTCAATCGGCCCATTCAAAAAGGCCCGGACTTCACTCCTTTTCCGCCACTTGAGTCTGCCCATCCCAACCACCGCCCAACGCGGCGATCAGTTGCACGCTGGCCACCAATCGCGTCTGCAGCAAGGTCAGCACGGTGCGTTCGTTACTCAGCGCCGTCGCCTGCACGGTGACCACATCCAGGTAAGCGATCAGCCCCGCTTTGTATTGGTTCTGGGTCAGGCGCAGCGATTCGCGAGCGGCCTCCAGGGCTTCGTTGCTGACCACGGCTTCGTCTTCCAGCACCTTGAGCTGGACCATGTAGTTTTCCACTTCGCGAAAACCATCCAGCACGGTCTGGCGATACTTGGCCACGGTCTCATCGTAACTGGCCACGGTGCGGTCGACTTCCGCCGAGCGCTGGCCGCCGTCGAACAGGGTCATCGCCAGTTTCGGCCCGACCGACCAGAAGCGGTTCGGCAGGCTGATCCAGTCTGAATAGGTGCTACTGGAATAACCGCCAGCCAGGCTCAGGCTCAGGTCCGGGTAATAGGCGGCCTTGGCCACGCCGATATTGGCGTTGGCGGCGATCACCGAGCGTTCGGCCGAGGCGATGTCCGGGCGCCGTTCGAGCAATTGCGAGGGCAGGCTCACCGGAATCTGCGGCAAGGCCGGGATGTCCTTGCTCACGGCCAGGTTGAAGTTGGCCGGCGCCTCGCCGATCAACACGGCGATGGCGTTTTCCAGCTGGGCACGCTGCCAGATCAGGTCGATCAGGCTGGCCTGGGTGGACTTGAGCTGGGTTTGCGCCTGGGCCACGGCTTCCTTGCCGGAGACGCCGGCGCGGTATTGGTTTTCGGTCATTTGCAGGGAGCGCTGGTAGGTGTCCAGCGTGGCCTGCAGCAGCCGGGTCTGCTCATCCATGACGCGCAGTTGCAGGTAGCTTTGCACCAACTCCGACTGCTGGCTCAAGCGCATCGCGGCCAGGTCCGCCGAGCTGGCTTCGGCGCTGGCTTCGTTGGCTTCCAGGCCCCGACGCAACTTGCCCCAGATATCGGCTTCCCAGCTCACGCCCAACTGCGCGTTGAGGGTGTCGCGGATGCCGCTGCTGGAACTGCTGAGGCTGGCGTTGCTGCTGCCGGTGCCCTGGCTGGCGCGGGTTTTCCCGACGCTCAGGTCCACCGTCGGGTAAAACGCCCCACGGGAACTGCGCACCAGCGCCTGGGCCTGGCGGAAGCGTGCTTCGGCCTGGGCGACGGTCTGGTTGGCGTTGTTCAGCCGGACCACGAGGTCATTGAGTTGACGGTCGCCGTACAGCTCCCACCAGGCACCCCGAGCCAGCGCATCGCTCGGCGTAGCCTGGCGCCAGCCCTGGGCTTGCTTGAACTGCGCCGGCTCGATGACCTCCGGGCGCGTGTAGTCGGGGCCGACGGCGCAAGCGCTGAGCAACACCCCGCAGAGCACCAGGCTGGCGACGCGGGAACCACGGGGCATGGCCAATGTGGCGAAAATTGAATCGGTCATAGCGCAGTGTCCAGGGCAGCATCGGTACGCACGCCGCGCCAAGCGTTGAAACGATGGCGCGCGCGGTCGAGATAAAGGTAAACCACCGGGGTGGTGTAAAGGGTCAGGATCTGGCTGAAGACCAGCCCGCCGATAATGGTCAGGCCCAGGGGCTGGCGCATTTCCGCGCCTTCGGCCCTGCCGAGCAACAACGGCAAGGCACCGAGGATCGCCGCCAGCGTGGTCATCAGGATCGGCCGCAGGCGCAACAGGCAGGCGCTGCGAATCGAATCCAGCGGGCTCAGGCCATCATTGCGCTCCAGTTGCAGCGCCAGGTCGATCATCAGGATCGCGTTTTTCTTCACCACCCCGATCAACAGGAACAAGCCGAGCAAGGAGATCAGGCTGAACTCGCCGCCCAGCAGGTAGATGGAGAGCAAGGCTCCGACGCCGGCCGACGGCAAGGTCGAGAGGATCGTCAGCGGGTGGATATAACTTTCATACAGAATACCCAACACCAGGTACACCGCCACCAGCGCGCCGAGGATCATGAACGGCTGGCCCTTCTGGGTCGCCGCAAAGGCATCGGCGGTGCCGGCCATCTTGGCGATGACGTCCTCCGGCAAGCCCACCTTGGCAATCGCCCGCTCGATGGCCGCAGTGCCCTGCTCCACCGTCACGCCGGGCGCTATGTCGAAGGCGATGTTTTCCGAGGCGAACTGGCCTTCGTGACTGACCCGGTCGTCCGCCAGGCTGTTCTCATAATGGGCAATGGTCGACAACGGCACCCGCGCGCCTGTGGAGGTGATCACCTGCATCTGGTTCAGGGTGATCGGGTCCTGGGCGTATTTCGGGTTGACCTCCATCACCACCTGATACTGGTTGAGGCTGTCGTAGATCGTGGAGATCTGCCGCTGGCTGTAGGCGTTGTTCAGCACCGCGGTGACCATGTTCATGTCGATACCCAGGCGCTTGGCCTGGTCGCGGTCGACGACCAGCGTCACCTGGGCCGCGCCCCGGCCTTCGCGGGCGTCGATGGCGGTGAGTTCGGGTAACGCACGCAGTGCGGCCACGACCTTCGGGTACCACAGGCGCAGTGCAGACAGATCACCGCTTTGCAGGATGTAGGAATACTGCGCACTGGTCTGGTCACGCCCGCCACCGAATTGCAGGTCCTGGTCAGCCATCAGGAACAGCCGCCCGCCCGGCACCAAGGGCACGTTCTTGCGCAGACGCTCGATCACCGCCTGGGCGGAGACCTTGCGTTCGCTGATGGGCTTGAGTCGAACCAGCATCACCGCGTTGTTGGTGCCGCTGTTGCCGCCGATGAAACCGGCCACGCTGAGCACCGCCGGGTCTTGCAACACGGCCTTGCGGAAAATCTCCATCTTCGGCTGCATCACGCTGAACGACAGCCCGTCGTCGCCGCGCACAAAGCCGATCAATTGCCCGGTGTCCTGCTGGGGCATGAAGGTTTTCGGCACCACCACATACAGCGCGATATTCACTCCCACCGTGATCAGCAGGCTGAGCAAGGTCAGGCGCCGATGGCGCAGCACCCAGTCCAGGCTGGTGGCGTAGGCCGAGACCATGCGGTCGTTGACCTTCTGGCTCCAACGCTGCAAACCGGTCAGTTGGCCTTTGATATGAGGTTTGAGCCAACGCGCGCAGAGCATCGGCGTGAGGGTCAGCGAGACCACCAGCGACACGATGATCGCCGCCGACAAGGTGATGGAAAACTCACGGAACAGGCTGGTGACGATCCCGCCCATGAACAGGATGGACAGGAACACCGCCACCAGCGACACGTTCATCGACAGCAAGGTAAAGCCGACTTCCTTGGCCCCCAGGTACGCCGCCTTCATCGGCGGCACGCCCTCGTCGATATGCCGGGAAATGTTCTCCAGCACCACGATGGCATCGTCCACCACCAGGCCGGTGGCGAGGATCAGCGCCATCAGCGAGAAGTTGTTCAGCGAGAAACCGAACAGGTACATCACCGCGAAGGTGCCCACCAGCGACACCGGCACCGCCAGGGTTGGAATCAGCGACGCACGGAAGTTACCGAGGAACAGGTAGACCACCAGGATCACCAGCCCAACGGCAATCAGCAAGGTCATCTCGGCCTCGTGCAGGGTGGCGGTGATCACCGGCGAGCGATCCATCGCCAGGCTCAGCTTGACGCTGGACGGCAGCACCGCCTGCAATGCCGGCAACTGCGCCTTGATCTGCCGGACGGTCTCGATGATGTTGGCACCGGACTGGCGGTTGATCACCAGCAGCACGGCCGAATCGTTGTTGAAGAAGCCGCTGTTGTAGCGGTCTTCCACACCGTCGCTGATCTTCGCCACATCGCCCAGGCGCAGGGCCGCGCCGTTCTGGTAGCGGATCAGCAGCGGTTCATAGTCCTTGGCTTTTTCCAGCTGGTCGTTGGCCTGGATCTGCCAGTTGCGCTCGGCGTCTTCCAGGGAACCCTTGGGCCGACGCTGGTTGGCATTGGCGATGGTGTTGCGCACATCGTCGAGGGCCACGCCGTACTGGTCGAGGGCCTTGGGTTCGAGTTCGATCCGCACCGCCGGCAGGGAACTGCCGCCGATCTGCACTTCACCCACGCCCGGCACCTGGGACAGGCTTTGCGACAGGATGGTCGACGCCAGGTCGTACAGCTGGCCCTTCTGCAATACGTCCGAGGTCAGCGACAGCACCATGATCGGCGCCTGCGACGGGTTGATCTTCTTGTAGGTCGGCATGCTGCGCATGCCGCTGGGCAGCAGGTTGCGCGAAGCATTGATCGCCGCCTGCACTTCGCGCGCCGCGCCGTTGATATCACGGTTGGAATCGAACGCCAGGATCACCCGGGTCGAACCCTGGCTCGACGAACTGCTCATGGTGGTAATACCGGCAATCGCGCCGAACGAGCGCTCCAGCGGCGTGGCCACGGTGGACGCCATCACCTCGGGGCTGGCGCCGGGCAGGCTGGCCGACACCACGATCACCGGGAAGTCGATCTGCGGCAGCGGCGACACCGGCAGCAAATTGAAGCTGACACCGCCCAGCAACATGATCGCCAGGCTCAACAGCATGGTCGCGACCGGGCGGCGAATGAAAGGTCCGGACAGGTTCATGACTCAACCGGCTCCAGGCGTTGCGGCTCTTTGCGCCAGCGCCGCCCCAGGCGATCGAAGTACAGGTAGATCACCGGCGTGGTGAACAGGGTCAATACCTGGCTCACCAGCAAACCGCCGACCATCACCAGGCCCAGCGGCTGACGCAGCTCCGCACCGGAACCGGTGGCCAGCATCAACGGCACCGCGCCGAACAGCGCGGCCAGGGTGGTCATCAAGATCGGCCGGAAGCGCAACAGCGCCGCCTGGTAGATCGCGGTCTGCGGGTCAAGGCCCTGGTTGCGTTCGGCGTCGAGGGCGAAGTCGATCATCATGATCGCGTTCTTCTTGACGATACCGATCAGCAAAATGATGCCGATGATCGCGATCATGCCCAGGTCATTGCCGCTGAGCAGCAACGCCAGCAACGCCCCCACCGCCGCCGAAGGCAGGGTCGAGAGGATGGTGACCGGGTGGATGTAGCTCTCGTAGAGCACGCCGAGCACGATGTACATGGTGACCACCGCCGCCAGGATCAGCAGCAAGGTGCTCGACAGCGAGGCTTCGAACGCCTGGGCCGCGCCCTGGAACTGGGTCTGCACGCCCACCGGCATGCCGATGTCTTTCTGGGTCTGGTTGATCAACTCCACGCCCTTGCCCAGCGCGACGCCAGGGGCCAGGTTGAACGACATCATCACCGCCGGGAACTGACCGATATGGGCAATCGCCAACTGCGCCTGGCGCTGTTCCACATGGGCCAGGCTCGACAGCCGCACCTGGCCGCCGTCGGTGGTCTTGACGTGGATCTGATTCAGCGCATCCGGCCCCAGGGTCTCGCCCGACTGGGCCTGCAACACCACGCGGTATTGGCTGGCCTGGGTGTAGATGGTGGAAATCTGCCGCTGACCGAAGGCGTCGTACAGCGCATCGGTGATGGTCGACACGTTGACGCCCAGGCGCGAGGCCGCATCGCGGTCGATCACCAGGTACACCTGCAGGCCCTTGTCCTGCAGGTCGCTGGCGACGTCGGTGAGCTGCGGCAACTGGCTCAAGGCATGGACCAGCTTTTCACTCCACAACGCCAGCAGTTCGGCATCGGGTGACGACATGCTGAACTGGTACTGGGTGCGGCTGACGCGGTCTTCGATGGTCAGATCCTGCACCGGCTGCATGTACAGGCGGATGCCCACCAGTTTGTCGATTTGCGGCTGCAGGCGGGTGATCACCTGGGCCGCGCTCAAGTTCCGCTGCCCATGGGCCTTGAGGTTGATCAGCAAGCGACCGCTGTTGAGGGTAGCGTTGTCGCCATCCACACCGATGTAGGACGACAGGCTTTCCACCGCCGGGTCGGCCAGGATGATCTTCGCCAGCTCCTGCTGGCGCTGGCTCATGGCCGCGAAGGAAATCGACTGCGGCGCCTCGGAAATGCCCTGGATCACCCCGGTGTCCTGCACCGGGAAAAAGCCCTTGGGCACCACCAGGTACAGCACCACAGTGAGGCCCAGGGTGGCGATGGCCACCAGCAACGTCAGCGGCTGGTGCTTGAGCACCCACTGCAACTTGCGCCCGTAGGCCGCGATCAACCAATCGATCCAGGCGCCGCTGGCCTTGTAGAAACGGCTCTGTTCTGATTCCTCGGGCTCACGCTTGAGCAGGCGCGCGCACATCATCGGCGTCAGGGTCAGGGACACCACCAGGGAAATCAGGATCGCCACCGCCAGGGTGATGGCGAACTCGCGGAACAGGCGCCCGACCACATCGCCCATGAACAGCAACGGAATCAATACGGCGATCAGCGACAGGGTCAGGGAAATCAGGGTGAAGCCGATCTGTTTGGCGCCCTTGAGCGCGGCGGCCAGCGGGGTTTCACCTTCCTCGATATAACGCGAGATGTTCTCCAGCATCACGATCGCATCGTCGACCACGAAGCCGGTGGCGATGGTCAGGGCCATCAGCGTCAGGTTGTTGATCGAGAAACCCGCCAGGTACATCACGCCAAAGGTGCCCACCAGTGACAGTGGCACGGCGATGGACGGGATGATCGTCGCGCTGACGCGGCGCAGGAACAGGAAGGTCACCATCACCACCAGGGCAATCGCGATCAGCAATTCGTGCTGCACGTCGGTGACCGAGGCGCGGATGGTCTGGGTACGGTCGGTCAGCACCGTCACATCCAGGCCGGCCGGCAGGTTATCGGTGATGCTCGGCAGCAGGGCCTTGATACGGTCGACTACCTCGATCACGTTGGCACCGGGTTGGCGCTGGATATTCAGCAGCACGGCCTGGTTTTCATTGGCCCAGGCGGCGAGACGTTCGTTTTCGGCGCCGTCGACGATCTGCGCGACGTCCTTCAGACGCAGCGGCGCGCCATTTTTGTAGGCCAGGATCAATTCGGCGTATTGCTGCGGCGACACCAGTTGGTCGTTGGCGTCGAGCATCGACACGCGGGTCGGCCCGTCGAAGTTGCCCTTGGGCTGGTTGACGTTGGACGCGGTAATCAGCGTGCGTACATCCGACAGGTTCAAGCCGTTGGCCGCCAGGGCCTCGGGGTTGACCTTGATACGCACGGCCTGGCGCTGGCCACCGGCAATGCTGACCATGCCGACGCCGCTGATCTGCGCGATCTTTTGCGCCATGCGTGTGTCGACCAGGTCATTGAGCTTGGGCAGCAGCATGGTCTTGGAGGTAATCGCCAGGGTCAGCACCGGGGTATCCGCCGGGTTGACCTTGTTGTACACCGGCGGCGCCGGCAAGTCCTTGGGCAGCAGGTTGGTCGCGGCGTTGATCGCGGCCTGCACCTGTTGCTCGGCGACATCCATATTGATGTCGAGGTTGAAGCGCAGGGTCAGCACCGAGGCCCCGCCGGAGCTGGTGGAGGCCATCTGGGTCAAGCCGGGCATTTGCCCGAACTGGCGCTCCAGGGGCGCGGTGACTGCGCTGGTCATCACATCCGGGCTGGCGCCGGGGTACAGGGTCATCACCCGGATGGTCGGGTAGTCCACCTGGGGCAAGGCCGAGACCGGCAACAAGCGGTACGAGATGATCCCTGCCAGGACAATCGCCAGCATGCTCAGCGTGGTAGCGACCGGGCGAAGGATAAACAGCCGCGACAGGTTCATGAACCGACCTTTTGCGCCTTGCCGGCGTCAGCACCGGTCTCCCCTTTGGCCGCGGGCTTGCCTTGCAGGTGCTCGGTCGGCGTGGTCGGGACTTGGCTGCTGTCGTTGACCACTTCGACTTCACTGCCGTCCTTCAGGCGGTCGGTGCCTTCCAGCACCACGCGGTCGCCGGCGACCAGGCCTTGCTTGATCACGGTGTTGTCGCCGTCGCTATCGCCGACCACCAGGGGCTGAACCTTGACCTTCTTGTCGCCGTCGAGCTTGTAGACAAAGGTGCCGGCGTTGCCGAACTGGATGGCGGCGGACGGTGCCAGCACGACGTTGTGCAGGGTGTCGGCGAGCAGATGCACGTTGACGAACTGATTGGGGAACAGCGCCTGGTCTTTGTTATCGAAGCGCGCCTTGAACTTCAAGGTGCCGGTGGTGACGTCGATCTGGTTATCCAGGCTCTGCAGCACGCCGGTGGCTTGGCGCTTGGCGTCGCCGCGGTCCCAGGCTTCCACCGGCAGCTTGTTGCCGGCGTGGTAACGGGCGAGCACGGTTTCCAGGCTGTTCTCCGGCAGAGTGAAGGCCACGCTGATCGGCTGGGTCTGAGTGATCACCGCCAGCGCCGTGGTGTCGTTGGCGGCCACCAGGTTACCGACGTCGAGCTGACGCAGGCCGACGCGCCCGGTGATCGGCGCGCGGATCTTGGTGAATTCGAGGTTGAGCTTGGCGTCGTCGACCGCGCCCTGGTTGGTCTTGACCGTGCCTTGGTATTGCAGGACCAGCGCTTCGGCGGTGTCCAGGGTTTGCTTGGCGATACTGTCCTGGGCATACAAGCCGCGATAACGCTCGACATCGACCTGGGCGTTTTTCAACTGGGCCTGGCTCTGCATCAGCGTGCCCTGGGCCTGGAGCAAGGCGTTCTGGTAACTGCGCGGGTCGATTTCCGCCAGCAGGTCGCCGGCCTTGACCATCTGCCCTTCTTCAAAGGCGATCTTCACCAACTCGCCGCCCACCCGGCTGCGTACATTAATAGTGTTGAGCGCGGTGACCGTCCCCAGTGCCTTGTAGTACACCGGGAACTCCCCCAGCACCGCCGGCGCCACGCGCACCGGCACCGGGCCGGTGGAGCCGCCGAAACCAGGGCGCGCCATGCCCGTTTTACCGGTGCGGCCGGCTGGCGCTTCTGGATGGGGCGCGCCGGTGGGCCAGAATTTCCAGCACAGGCCGGCGATAACCAGCAGCACGAGCAGGCCGAACAGCCAGCGACGGGAGTTGCGGGGGGAGGATTGCATGGAGTGATCAACCATTGGGCGCGAGGGCTTCTTCTTTGGGAGGCTGAAAGATAAGCACTGGGGCGCGTTAAGAAAAGCGCCTTTACCGGCTATTTACCTTGGGCTTACAACTTTTAACTTTTGAGCTTAGTCCACCGGCTATTTCGCTAAACATCTGACCAGCAAATAAAAACGGCCTGGACTAGGCCAGGCCGCAATTATGTACCGCGCAGTGTTACTGCATAACGACAGTAATGCGCAGAAACAGTTACTTCAAAACAGCCAGGGCTGCTTCGTAGTTTGGCTCTTGGCCGATTTCAGGGACCAGTTCGCTGTGCAGTACATTGTCGTTTTCATCCAGCACAACGACGGCACGGGCGGTCAGAGCCCGAAGCGGGCCGTCAGCAATCGAAACGCCGTAGTCAACGGCGAAATCAGCGTTGCGGAAGTCCGACAGGCTCTGCACGTTGTCCAGGCCTTCGGTGCCGCAAAAACGCTTCTGGGCAAACGGCAGGTCAGAGGAGATGCACAGCACCACGGTGTTGGCCACTTTGTCGGCCTGGGCGTTGAACGTGCGTACCGACGTGGCACAGGTCGGGGTGTCGACGCTTGGGAAGATGTTCAGCACTTTGCGCTTGCCGGCGAAGGTGGCCAGGGTCACGTCCGACAGATCGCCGGCGGTCAGGGTGAAGTCTGGCGCCTTGGAGCCGGTTTGCGGCAGTTCGCCTTCAACTTGGACGGGGTTACCACGAAGGGTGACTTGAGCCATGAACGGAATCCTTATGCTGGGTTTGGTTAAACGAATTCGAGAGGCGGAAGTTAACCACAAAGTGCCGTGGCGACCTACCGCCAGACACAAATTGTCATGTCTCGCCGGGCACGCGGGCGGTTGTGGTTTAATTGCGCGGTTTTCGTCCCCGCTCAAGGAATCTGTTGTTGATGAATCAGCCCGCCACCAAAGTCCTGGTCATTGGTTATGTCTGGCCGGAACCGCGCTCCTCGGCTGCCGGCGGGCATATGATGCAGATTCTCGAAACTTTTCTTACACAAGGATGGGATATTACCTTCAGCAGCCCGGCGACCATCGGCGAGCACAAAGCCGACCTGCCGGCACTCGGTATCACCGAGTGCGCCATCGAACTCAATAACAGCAGTTTCGACGACTTTATCCGCGAACTGGCCCCGGACATCGTGCTGTTCGACCGCTTCATGATGGAAGAACAGTTCGGCTGGCGCGTCGAGAAGCACTGCCCCGCGGCCTTGCGGGTGCTGGAAACCTCCGACCTGCAAAGCCTGCGCGACGCACGCCAGCAGCGGCTCAAGGACGACCTCAAGGCGCAACCGGGCAACGATGACTTCAGCGCCTTGTTCGCACCGGGCCTGGAAGACGAGTTCCAGCGCATGGCCGACACCGACCTGGCCAAGCGCGAGATCGCGGCCATCTATCGCTGCGACATCAGCCTGATGATCTCCGACGTGGAAATCCGTCTGCTCACCGAGCACTTCAAGGTGCCCGCCGCCCTGCTCCACTGGTGCCCATTGATGCTCGAGCCACCAACCGAAGCATTCGCCCCCTTTGACGAGCGCGCGCACTTCCTCAGCATCGGCAACTTCCGTCACGCGCCGAACTGGGATGCCGTGCTCTGGATGAAAAACAGTGTGTGGCCGTTGATCCGCCAGCAACTGCCAGGCGCCCAACTGCATATCTATGGTGCCTACACCCCGCCCAAGGCGACGGCCCTGCACAACGCGGCCCAGGGGTTTCATGTGATGAACTGGGCCGAGGATGCCCTGCAAGTGATGACAGCGGCGCGCATCTGCCTGGCGCCGTTGCGCTTCGGTGCGGGGATCAAGGGCAAGCTGGCGGATGCCATGCTCTGCGGCACGCCGAATATCACCACACCGGTCGGCGCCGAAGCCATGGGCGACGAGCAGCCGTGGCCGGGGGCAATCGCCCACAGCGCCACGGCGTTGGCCGATGCCGCCGTGAGCCTTTACCAGGACCGCGAACGCTGGACCCAGGCCCAGGAGCACGGGCGCCAACTCCTGGCCCGCCGGTATGACCAAAACATCCACGGCCCCGCGTTGGTGGAATGCCTGGAACAGTGCCGCAACGACCTCGCCGCCCATCGCCGAAATAATTTCACCGGTAGCATGCTGCGCCACCATGCCCACAAAAGTACGCAATACATGTCGCAGTGGATCGAGGCAAAAAACCGTAACCTTTAGCGCATCGGGAAGCGTGAATATCGTAACTTCGACGTGCCGCCGCTGCGCGGCACGTCACTCGGGGCAGCCCTAAACCTTAACGGCCCCAAACATACCTCACCTCATCCAGCGACACGCCACCACGGACCAGCGTGCGACGGCTGCCAGGCTCTTCTCTTCCGCCGAGCCCCTGATAAAAGCGAACAGCTCTTTCGTTTGCCGATAAAACCCATAAGGTAATATTTTTATAACCTTGATCAAACAAACGGTTTAAACCTGACTCCCACAATTTGGCACCGATTCCTTTACCCCAATACTCTGCCAAAATATAGATAGCCATGACCTCTCCCGACTCCGCTGCGGGCTTGTCTTCATCACGGCAACGGCCCACTGAAATCCAACCGACAACGTTTCCATCCACCTCTGAAACTAAAACGTCAGAATCTTTGCTTTCGATTGCCTGAGCCCAATAAGCCTCCCTTTTCGGCAATGTCGCAGTCAGCGAGGCCAAAAAATCAGCCGGCATCAGATTCGCATAAGCGTGTTGCCAGCTACTGACATGAACATCAGCAATGCTCTTCGCGTCCTTGGGCAGTGCATCACGAATCATAACCAACTCCTTGTTCGTGTTCTGTTTCAGATAAAACGCTTCTTTGCTCCTAGCGACCATGCCCTCTCGATCAGCACGACGCCTGCTCGTAAACGCTTTTGTTAATAGCACAGGCCAGTGAAATATATTAAGTAGCCGATAACCCAAAACGGCCTTCAGGGATGCTCCAACCAACTTGCCGCTGGCAGCGACAGCACACAAGGGGGCATTATTGCGAAGCGCAACCACAATAAAGCGACGGCAGCATGACCCGAGCAACGCGAATCACCGACCCTTCCTACGAGCTGATGGATGATCACAACGGTCTGTCCATCATCTATCGCCAGCACGGTTTCCCTTGCCCGTTGGTGCGCTGGCATTTCCATAAGGAATACGAGCTGCACCTGATCGTCGCCAGTTCCGGCAAGGTGTTCATCGGCGACTACATCGGCAACTTCTACCCGGAAAGCCTGTTCCTTACCGGCCCCAACCTGCCTCACAACTGGATCAGCCAGGTCGAGGAAGACGAAGTGGTGCCCAAGCGCGACATGCTGGTGAATTTCACCGATGAGCTGCTTGAGAACGGCAGTCACATTTTTACTGAGCTCAAGACCCTCGCGCCGCTACTGGAGCGGGCGCAGTCCGGCATCGAGTTTCGCTGCAAGAAGACCATCGCCCAGGCCATGACACTCATGCAACGCATCGAGGACGCCCAGGGCATGGCGCGCCTGGGGCACTTCTTTATCCTGCTGGACGTGTTGAGCGCGTGTGAGGACTACCAACTGCTGTCCGGCGTGACCACGCCGCAACTGGCCGACGAACACAGCATCGACCGCACCAACCGGGCGGTGGACTACATCTTTGCGCATTACGCACGGGAGTTGTCACTGGAGGAAGTGGCGGATTACCTGGGGATGAAACCGACGTATTTCTCGCGGGTGTTCAAGCAGGCCACCGGGCGCACGTTTATCGAATTCGTCAATCGCCTGCGCATCAGCAAGTCCTGCGAACTGCTGGCCGATGGCGACAAAGCCGTCACCGATGTGTGCTTCGAGTCGGGGTTCAACAACATTTCCAACTTCAATCGCCGCTTCCAGCAACTTAAAGGCATGACCCCTTCCCACTACCGGCGCCTGGCGGTGCAGCGGCTCACCGAACAGAACCTGGCTTAATCGATTCGGCTTTTGGTGAGCGAGTACAAAAAAGTATCAGTCCCAGTGCGCCCAAGGATTTGTCACACCCCCCATTTGAGGGCTGTAATCAACGCACACTCTTCCTGGCTCCGCGTGGGAAGACACAACAACAATAACTGTCCTTCTGCAGCCCCTGGGCGCAGAAAAGGAGTGCGCGATGAAGTTCACAGTAAAAACACTGCTTGCCTGTTCTTGCATGACGGCATGCATGACCCTCAGCGCCGTCAGCCTTGGCGCGCAAACCCTGACCATTGCCACCGTCAACAACAGCGACATGATCCGCATGCAAAAGCTCTCGAAGACCTTCGAGGCCGAGCACCCGGACATCAAGTTGAATTGGGTGGTGCTCGAAGAAAACGTCCTGCGCCAACGCCTGACCACCGACATCGCCACCCAGGGCGGGCAGTTCGACGTGTTGACCATCGGCATGTACGAAGCCGCACTCTGGGGCGCCAAGGGCTGGCTGGAACCGATGAAGGACCTGCCGGCGTCCTACGACCTCGACGATGTGTTCCCTTCCGTGCGTGACGGTTTGTCCGTCAAGGGTTCGCTGTACGCCCTACCGTTCTATGCCGAAAGTTCGATCACCTATTACCGCACCGACCTGTTCAAAGACGCGGGGCTGAGCATGCCCGAGCACCCGACTTGGACGCAGATCGGTGAATACGCGGCAAAGCTCACCGACAGAAACAAAGAACAATACGGCCTGTGCCTGCGCGGCAAAGCCGGTTGGGGTGAAAACATGGCGCTGATCACCACCCTGGCCAACGGCTATGGCGCGCGCTGGTTCGACGAAAAATGGCAGCCTGAATTCAATGGCCCAGAATGGAAGGACGCGCTGAACTTCTACGTCGACAACATGAAGAAATCCGGCCCGCCGGGCGCTTCGAGCAACGGTTTCAACGAAAACCTCGCGCTGTTCAACAGCGGCAAGTGCGCGATCTGGGTCGACGCCAGCGTGGCCGGCTCGTTCGTCACCGACAAGACCCAAAGCAAGGTGGCAGACCACGTCGGCTTCACCTTCGCCCCCCACGAGAAGACCGACAAAGGCACCTCGTGGCTGTACTCCTGGAGCCTGGCAATCCCGACCAGCTCCAAAGCCAAGGACGCCGCCAAACTGTTCACCAGTTGGGCGACTTCCAAGGAATACGGCGCCCTGGTCGCCAAGACCGACGGCATCGCCAACGTCCCACCGGGAACGCGCAAGTCGACCTACAGCGACGCGTACATGCAGGCCGCGCCGTTCGCCAAGGTCACCCTGGAATCGCTGAAAGTCGCCGACCCGACCCAACCGACGCTCAAGCCGGTGCCGTATATCGGTATCCAACTGGTGACCATTCCTGAGTTCCAGGCGATCGGCACTCAGGTCGGCAAGTTCTTCTCGGGTGCGCTGACGGGTCAGCAAACCGTGGATCAAGCCTTGAGCGCCGCGCAGACCACCACCGAGCGTGAAATGAAGCGGGCCGGTTATCCCAAGTAACCCCCGATCCTGTAGGAGCGAGCTTGCTCGCGAAAAAGGTACATCCGACGCCGACATGCGCCTGAAATACCTTCGCGAGCAAGCTCGCTCCTACAGGAGTTTTGCGCACCTGCCTCTAATCGGTCTTGATCACCATGAATACAACACGCAAAAGCCGCCTGGCAAACCCCGGCTGGTTTCTCGTCAGCCCCTCGGTAGCCTTGCTGCTACTGTGGATGATCGTGCCGCTGGGCATGACCCTGTACTTTTCGCTGATCCGCTACAACCTGCTCTACCCCGGCGAAAACCAGTTCGTGGGGCTGGAGAACTTCACCTACTTCATCACCGATTCGGGCTTCCTGCCCGGCGCCACCAATACCCTGTTGCTGGTGGGCAGCGTGCTGCTGATCAGCGTGGTGTTCGGCGTATTGATCAGCGCCCTGCTGGAGGCCAGTGAGTTCTTCGGCCGCGGCCTGGTGCGGGTG
This sequence comes from Pseudomonas sp. K8, assembly GCF_014889455.1. Lineage (NCBI taxonomy): Bacteria > Pseudomonadati > Pseudomonadota > Gammaproteobacteria > Pseudomonadales > Pseudomonadaceae > Pseudomonas > Pseudomonas sp. K8. Next base: position 17,178 of record NZ_VJWO01000060.1, on the reverse strand, counting down.
TTGTTGATCTCGCCGTTCTTCATCATGCCCACCGTCGGTGCGCTGATCTGGAAGAACCTGATTTTTCACCCGGTGTCGGGGATTCTCGCCGCCGTGTGGAAGCTGTTCGGCGCGCAGCCGGTGGATTGGCTGGCGCATTACCCACTGCTGTCGATCATCATCATCGTCTCGTGGCAATGGCTGCCCTTCGCGATCCTGCTGCTGATGACCGCCATGCAGTCCCTCGACCAGGAACAAAAGGAAGCCGCACGCCTGGACGGTGCCGGCGCCATCGCGATCTTCTGGCACCTGACCCTGCCCCACCTGGCGCGCCCGATTGCCGTGGTGGTGATGATCGAAACGATCTTCCTGCTCTCGGTGTTCGCCGAAATCTTCACCACCACCAACGGCGGCCCCGGCTACGCCTCGACCAACCTCGCCTACCTGATCTACAACCAGGCGCTGGTGCAGTTCGATGTGGGCATGGCCTCGGCCGGCGGCTTGATTGCCGTGGTCATCGCCAACATCGCGGCGATCATCCTGGTGCGGATGATCGGCAAAAACCTGACTGACAAACCTTGAGGGCCGCGCCATGACGCTTCAACAATCCCGCCGCCTGCAAAGCCTGCTGCTCGGCACCCTGGCCTGGGCCATCGCGATCCTGATCTTCTTCCCGATCTTCTGGATGGTGCTGACCAGCTTCAAGACCGAGATCGATGCGTTCGCCACGCCGCCGCAGTTCATCTTCACGCCGACGCTGGAGAACTACCTGCACATCAACGAACGCAGCAATTACTTCAGCTACGCGTGGAACTCGGTGCTGATTTCGTTCAGCGCCACCGCCTTGTGCCTGCTGATCTCGGTGCCGGCGGCCTACTCCATGGCGTTCTACGAGACCCAACGCACCAAGGGCACCCTGCTGTGGATGCTGTCGACCAAGATGCTGCCACCGGTGGGCGTGCTGATGCCGATCTACCTGCTGGCCAAGAGCTTTGGCCTGTTGGATACGCGTATCGCGCTGATCATCATCTACACCCTGATCAACCTGCCGATCGTGGTGTGGATGGTTTACACCTACTTCAAGGACATCCCCAAAGACATCCTCGAAGCCGCCCGCCTGGACGGCGCCACCCTGTGGCAGGAGATGGTCCGCGTGCTGCTGCCGATCGCCAAGGGCGGGCTGGCGTCCACGGTGCTGCTGTCGCTGATCCTGTGCTGGAACGAGGCGTTCTGGTCGCTGAACCTGACCTCGTCGAATGCCGCGCCGCTGACCGCGCTGATCGCCTCCTACTCCAGTCCCGAAGGCTTGTTCTGGGCCAAATTGTCGGCCGTGTCGACCCTGGCCTGCGCGCCGATCCTGATTTTTGGCTGGATCAGCCAGAAACAGCTGGTGCGCGGGTTGTCCTTCGGCGCCGTGAAATAACGGCTTCTCTCTAACAAAAACGAATTCAGAAGCGGAGGCCCATCCCATGGCCAACCTGAAAATCAAGAATCTGCAAAAAGGCTTCGAAGGCTTTTCCATCATCAAGGGCATCGACCTGGAAGTGAACGACAAGGAGTTCGTGGTCTTCGTTGGCCCGTCGGGCTGCGGTAAATCCACGCTGCTGCGGCTGATCGCCGGCCTGGAAGAAGTCAGCGAAGGCACCATCGAGCTCGATGGCCGCGACATCACCGAAGTCACCCCGGCCAAGCGCGACCTGGCGATGGTGTTCCAGACCTACGCGCTGTACCCGCACATGAGCGTGCGCAAGAACATGTCGTTTGCCCTCGACCTGGCCGGCGTCGACAAAAAGCTGGTGGAGAGCAAAGTCAGCGAAGCGGCGCGCATCCTCGAACTGGGCCCGCTGCTGGAGCGCAAGCCCAAGCAGCTGTCCGGCGGCCAACGCCAGCGCGTGGCGATCGGCCGGGCGATTGTGCGCAACCCGAAGATTTTCCTGTTCGACGAACCGCTGTCCAACCTCGACGCCGCGCTGCGTGTGCAGATGCGCCTGGAACTGGCGCGCCTGCATAAAGAGCTGCAAGCGACCATGATCTATGTGACCCACGATCAGGTCGAAGCCATGACCCTGGCCGACAAAGTGGTGGTGCTCAACAGCGGCCGCATCGAGCAGGTCGGTTCGCCACTGGAGCTGTATCACCAGCCGGCCAACCTGTTTGTCGCGGGCTTTCTCGGCACGCCGAAAATGGGCTTCCTCAAGGGCAAGGTCACGCGGGTCGAGGGCCAGGGCTGCGACGTGCAACTGGACGCCGGCAGCCTGATCAGCCTGCCGCTGAGCGGCGCCACCTTGAGCGTGGGCAGCGCGGTGACCCTGGGCATTCGCCCGGAACACCTGGAGATTGCCGCGCCGGGCCAGGCCGGCCTGACCGTCACCGCCGACGTCGGCGAGCGTCTGGGCAGCGACACCTTCTGCCACGTCATCACCGCCAACGGCGAGCCGCTGACCATGCGGATTCGCGGCGACATGGCCAGCCAGTATGGCGAGACGCTGCACCTGCACCTGGACCCGGCGCACTGCCATCTGTTCGACACCGACGGCGTGGCCGTCACCCGACCACTGCGCGCCGCCGCCTGATTTCGCGAGAGTTATGATGAAACTGAATAAACACAACCTCACCCAATTGGCGCCGGAAGTGAAAATCCCGACTTACGCCATTGCCGATACCCGCCAGGGCATCGCCCATATCGGCGTCGGCGGTTTCCACCGCGCGCATCAGGCGTATTACACCGATGCGCTGATGAATACCGGCGAGGGTCTGGACTGGAGCATTTGCGGCATCGGCCTGCGCAGCGAGGACCGCAAGGCCCGCGACGACCTGGCCGGCCAGGACTACCTGTTCACCCTGTATGAACTGGGCGACAGCGACGACACCGAAGTGCGCGTGATCGGCTCGATCAGCGACATGCTGCTGGCCGAGGACGGCGCCCAGGGGCTGATCGACAAACTGGCCAGCCCGCACATCCGCATCGTCTCGCTGACCATCACCGAAGGCGGCTACTGCATCGACGACAGCAATGGCGAGTTCATGGCCCACCTGCCGCAGATCCAGCACGACCTGGCACACCCGCAGGCGCCGAAAACCGTGTTCGGCTTTATCTGCGCCGCGCTGACCCAACGTCGCGCCGCCGGCACGCCGGCGTTTACCGTGATGTCCTGCGATAACCTGCCGCACAACGGCGCCGTCACGCGCAAGGCCCTGCTGGCCTTCGCCGCCCTGCACGACGCCGAACTGCATGACTGGATCCAGGCCAACGTGACGTTCCCCAACGCCATGGTCGACCGCATCACGCCGATGACCAGTACCGCGCATCGCCTGCAATTGCACGATGAGCACGGCATCGACGATGCCTGGCCGGTGGTGTGCGAGCCGTTTGTGCAATGGGTGCTGGAAGACCGCTTCGTCAACGGCCGCCCGGCCTGGGAAAAGGTCGGCGTGCAGTTCACCGATGACGTCACGCCTTATGAGGAAATGAAGATCGGCCTGCTCAACGGCAGCCACCTGGCCCTGACTTACCTGGGGTTTCTCAAGGGGTATCGGTTCGTTCACGAGACCATGAATGACCCGTTGTTCGTCGCGTACATGCGCGCTTACATGGACCTGGACGTCACGCCGAACCTGGCGCCGGTGCCGGGCATCGACCTCACGCAGTACAAGCAGACCCTGGTCGACCGCTTCTCCAACCAGGCGATTGCCGACCAGTTGGAGCGCGTGTGTTCCGATGGCTCGTCGAAGTTTCCCAAGTTCACCGTGCCAACGATCAACCGCCTGATTGCCGATGGGCGCGAGACCGAGCGCGCAGCGTTGGTGGTGGCCGCGTGGGCGTTGTACCTCAAGGGTGTCGACGAGACTGGCGCGGCCTACAAAATTCCCGACCCGCGCGCCGAGTTTTGCCAGGGCCTGGTGAGTGACGATGCGCGGATCAGTCAGCGCCTGCTCGGCGTGGAGGAGATTTTCGGCACGGCTATTCCCAAGTCGGCTGAGTTTGTGGCAGCGTTCGAGCGGTGCTATGCGAGCCTGCGCGACAACGGCGTCACAAAAACACTGCAGCAACTCCTGAAGAAACCGGCTTAAACCTGTGGGAGGGGGCTTGCCCCCGATAGCGGTGGGTCAGTAAAGAACATTTACACTGAAACACCGCCATCGGGGGCAAGCCCCCTCCCACATTTGAAGCGCATTTACAATCCAACAACAATGCTGAGCAAACCCTCATGACCCAGCAAAACCTGTTCCTCGGCATCGACTGCGGCACCCAAGGCACCAAAGCCATCGTCCTCGACGCCTCCAGCGGCAAGGTGCTGGGCCTGGGCGCCGCGGCACACACACTGATCAGCGGCGCCAACGGCCGGCGCGAGCAGCACACCCAGGAGTGGCTGGACGCCTTTACCGAAGCCACCCACCGCGCCCTGCAACAGGCCGGCGTGGACGGCCAGGATATCCTCGGCATCGGCGTGTCCGGCCAGCAACACGGCCTGGTGTTGCTCGATGACAGCGGCCAGGTGCTGCGCCCGGCCAAGCTGTGGTGCGACACCGAAACCGCCGCCGAAAACGAGCGCCTGTTGCAATACCTGGGGGGCGAAAGCGCTTCGCTGGAGCGTCTCGGCGTCGCGATCGCGCCGGGCTACACCGTGTCCAAACTGCTGTGGACCCGCGAGCAGCACCCCGAGGTGTTCGCGCGCATCGCGCATATCCTGCTGCCTCACGACTACCTCAACTACTGGCTCACCGGCCGCGCCGTCGCGGAATACGGCGATGCCTCGGGCACCGGCTACTTCAACGTGCGCAGCCGTACCTGGGACGTGGCGCTGCTCCAGCACATCGACCCCAGCGGCCGCCTGCAGGCAGCCTTGCCGACGCTGACCGACCAAGCCGTCGGCACGATCCTGCCGGCCATCGCCGAACGCCTGGGCATCAACCCCGACGCCATCGTGTCCAGCGGCGGCGGCGACAACATGATGGGCGCCATCGGCACCGGCAACATCACGCCCGGCGTGATCACCATGAGCCTGGGTTCATCGGGCACCGTGTATGCCTTCGCCGACCAGCCCAACGTCAGCCCCCAGGCGTCGGTCGCGACCTTCTGTTCCTCCAGCGGCGGCTGGTTGCCGTTGATCTGCACGATGAACCTGACCAACGCCACCGGGGTGATTCGCGAACTGTTCGACCTCGACCTCGACGCCTTCAACGCCCTGGTCGAGCAGGCGCCGATCGGTGCCGACGGCGTGAGCATGCTGCCGTTCCTCAATGGCGAACGCGTGCCCGCCCTGCCCCACGCCACCGGCAGCCTGCATGGCTTGACCATGACCAACCTGACCCGCGCCAACCTGTGTCGCGCGGTGGTCGAGGGCACCACCTTCGGCTTGCGTTACGGCCTTGATCTGTTGCGCCAGACCGGCCTGCACAGCCAGAGCATCCGCCTGATCGGCGGCGGCTCGAAAAGCCCGGTGTGGCGGCAGATGGTTGCCGATATCATGCACACCGAAGTGATCTGCACCGAACAAAGCGAAGCGGCGGCCCTGGGCGCGGCGATCCAGGCGGCGTGGAGCCAGTCCGGCGAGTCCCTGGCCAGCCTGTGCGAAAAATGCGTGAGCGTCGACCCGGCCAGCCGGACCCTGCCGGTGGCCGACAATGTCAGCGCCTATCAACACGCCTACGAGCGCTATCAGCAACACGTGGCAACCCTTTAAGAGCGAACGACTATGTATCTGGTGTGCGGTGAAGCGCTGTTTGATTTTTTCAGCGAGGACGATCCCAGCGGGCAAGCCTCCAAACTCAATTACAAGGCGATTGCCGGTGGTTCGCCGTTCAACGTCGCTGTCGGTTTACGCCGGCTCGGCATCGAGGCCGCGCTGTTCGGCGGCGTGTCCACCGACTTCCTCGGGCAGCGCTTGTTGCAGGTGCTCAGGGACGAAGGCGTCAACCCGCAGTTCCTGGTGGAATTCGCCGCGCCGACCACCCTGGCGATGGTCGCCGTGGGCGCCGATGGCTCGCCGCAATACAGCTTTCGCGGCGAAGGCTGCGCCGACCGCCAATTGACGCGCGCACACCTGCCAACCCTGGGCGATGAGGTTCGCGGGCTGCATGTAGGTTCGTTCTCCCTGGTGGTGCAACCGATTGGCGACACCCTGCTGGCCCTGGTCCAGCGCGAAAGCGGCAAGCGCTTGATCAGCCTCGACCCCAACGTGCGGCTCAACCCGCAACCGGATATCCAGCTGTGGCGCGAGCGCGTGGCCGAACTGGTCAAGTACGCCGACCTGATCAAGGTCAGCGACGAAGACCTGCACCTGCTCTACCCCGACCAATCGCCGGAAAGCGTGCTTGAGGGCTGGTTGCAACACCGCTGCCAGTTGGTCTTCCTCACTCGCGGCGGTAACGGCGCCAGCGTGTTCAGCCGCCAGCACGGGCACTGGTCGCAACCGGCGGTGGAGGTGGTGATGGCCGATACCGTGGGTGCCGGGGACACCTTCCAGGCGGCGTTGATTGCCTGGCTGACCGAGCAACAACTGGATTCGGTCGAGGGCCTGCAGCAACTGACCCGCGCCCAGATCGACGCGATGCTCGGCTTTGCGATCCGTGCGGCCGCCATGACCTGCGGCAAAACGGGCCCGGACCTGCCCTATCGGCAACAGTTGGGGTGAACAAACGATCACAGCCTGCGGCGTTCAGCACGGATTGACGGGTAGCAACAGCATCGGGCCTGGTATTTACCAGGCCCGCAGATCGGTGAAAGCAACGCTCGCTATCTAGTAGTGGCCGCGCCCTGCTGCTCTTTGCAGTGCAGGCCCCTGCGATTGCTTGAGGTCTTCGCGCAACCCGGTGATCAGGTTGCAAATGGCTCGACTGCTGTCGAGTTTGTCAGCATTGATGCCTTTGACTTCCAGATCCACCCGGTCACGGTCGCGATCGTCATAGACCTTGATCGTCAACGAGGCATCTTCAGCTTTGGTGCATTCACACCGTTTAGGCAGGAAACTTCCTTCAATGATACTGCGAAGTTCTAATTCCGAAAGCATGGTCAACCTCTCCTTTCTTGAGACGGCCAATCGATTGTTATAAGTCTTGCAGGCACTTACCCGCCACGTCCTGCCAACCCTGGAAGACGTTTACAATCAATAAGCCTACTCGGCAAAATCCGTTCTCGTTGTAACCTTTCCTCATAAGCAGTACCCAGTCTTGTATAACTTTGTTCAACTCAAATTCACTCGACGAACATCATCGCCGAACAGCTTCGATTAAACGTTTAACCCTGGGCTTTGCGTTAACTGGCACTGTGTGCTGCGGCTCTTTCAGCAACATGTCGCAAACTATCAAAGTTGATATTGGCCCCTGAGTTGACCGCCACCAGCGTCTGCCCGCGCACGCGGTGTTGCCCCACATAGCGGCGAATGCCCGCCACGGCCAAGGCGCCGGACGGCTCGACGATGGAACGCGTATCGTCGTAGATCAGCTTGATGGCACTGCACAGTTCATCGTTGCTGACCGTGACGACGTCATCCACCCAATCCCGGCAGATCTCAAAGCCATGGGCGCCGATCTGCGCCACTGCCGTGCCATCGGCAAACCCGTCCACACTGGGCAGCACCACGCGTTCACCGGCGCGCAAGGCTGCCAACAGACAACTCGAGCCTTCGGCTTCGACGCCAACGATGCGTACCTCGGGCCGCAGGTATTTGACGTAGGCGGCGATCCCGGCGATCAGGCCGCCACCGCCCACCGGCACGAAGATCGCGTCCAGCGCGCCCTGCTGCTGGCGCAGGATTTCCATGCCCACCGTGCCTTGGCCGGCGATCACGTCCGGATCGTCGAACGGCGAGACAAACGTACAACCGCAGGCTTCGGCCAGTTGCAACGCATGGGCCAGGGCAAACGGAAAGCTCTCACCGTGCAGCACCGCTTGCGCCCCTCGCGAGCGCACACCCAGCACCTTCAACTCCGGCGTGCTGCACGGCATGACGATCGTGGCCTTGATCCCCAATTCCCGCGCCGCCAGCGCTACGCCTTGCGCATGGTTGCCGGCCGACGCGGTGATCACGCCGCAGGCCTTCTGCTCGGCGCTGAGTTGCATCAGCTTGTTGTAGGCGCCACGGATCTTGAAGGAAAAGGTCGGCTGCAGATCTTCGCGCTTGAGCAACACCTGGTTGTCGAGCAACAGCGACAGCGCCGGGGCGACCTGCAAGGGGGTTCGCACGGCCAAATCGTAGACCGGCGCGGCGAGGATCTTTTTGACGTAGTGCTCAAGCAGTCCCGAGACAGCGGTAGATGGGACGGGGCAAGTGCTCATGGGAGTCTCCTGGCTTGGGTAAGGGCACCTGGAGACGGAAAAACAAAACCCGCCTCTAGGGCGGGTTTGGGTGCAGCCGAGCGCTATCCCGCCAAATGAGGAATGGCGGTAATAATAATTGGCTGGCAACGCAGGGTTTGAAATGTCATGTCACGAAATTACCCGGCGGTGGCCGGTCAAGTCAATGGCAAGGGGCCATTTCGCTGACGGGGCTTTACGATGGACATACGAAACGTATACGATCCGTATATTCATCTGACACAGTGAAGCACATGGGCATCGTCAAGATCACCGACCAACTGCACGAACAACTACGCCTGGCCAGTGCGGCCATGGACCGTTCCATCAACGCCCAGGCCGAGTTCTGGATCAAGATCGGCCTGCTCGCCGAACTCAACCCGCATTTGCCCTACAACGAGCTGATCAACAAGCTGTTGCTGGACAAGCCGGACCTGATCCGGGGGCGCAGCTGATGATCAAAACCGCCGCACAACTCGCCGTGATGCGCGAATCCGGGCGCCTGCTGGCCCAGGTGTTCAGCATGCTCGACGGTTTTGTCGCCGCCGGACGCTCCACCCTGGAGCTGGACAGCGCCGTCGAAGCCTTCATCCGCCACGAGCTCAAAGCCCGCCCGGCGAGCCTCGGGCAATACGACTACCCCTTCTCCATCAACACCTCGGTCAACGAAGTGGTGTGCCACGGCATGCCCAGCGCCACGCAAGTCCTCAAGGACGGCGACATCGTCAACATCGACATCACCCTGGAAAAAGGCGGCTTTATCGCCGACTCGAGCAAGATGTACATGATCGGTGCCGTCTCGCCGAAGGCACGCCGCCTGGTGGAGATGACCTTCGAGGCGATGTGGGCCGGAATCCGCCAGGTCAAGCCCGGCGCCCGCCTGGGCGACATCGGCCATGCGATCCAGCACCATGCGCAGGCCAATGGTTACAGCGTGGTACGCGAATACTGCGGCCACGGCATCGGCCGGCAGATGCATGAAGACCCCCAGATCCTGCACTTCGGCCGCCCCGGCACCGGGCTGGAGCTGCGCGAAGGCATGGTGTTTACCATCGAGCCAATGCTGAACCAGGGCAGCGCCAAGGTGCGCAGCCTGAAGGACGGCTGGACGGTGGTGACCAAGGACAACAGCCTGTCGGCCCAGTGGGAACACACCGTGGCGGTGACGGCGGACGGGTTCGAGGTGCTGACCCTGCAACCCGCGTCCTGAGCCAGCGCCCACAGGCGTGGGGGTTCACATCACATTCGCACCGCCTGCCATCCGCTTGAGCCCGAGCACCATCAACCCAGCGCCCAGGCCCATCGCTAACAGAAACAGCGGGTACGACACCCACCACGGCGTACCCGCCGTCATCATGCTGAACTCCGACATGCCGCCAATGCTGGCGATCAGGTTGAGCGGCAGAAACACCACATTGATCAACGTCAGCTTGCGCAACAGGTTGTTCATGCTGTTGTTCATCAGGTTGCCGCGCGCGTCGATCAGCCCGGAGAACACGTTGGAATAAATCTCCGCCTGTTTGTAGCACTGGTGGTTCTCGATGATCAGGTCGTCGATCAGGCCGAGAATCTCGGCGCTGAAATGCTCCTTCTCGCCGTGGTTGCGCAGCCGCGACAGCACGGCGCCATTGCTGTGCAGCGCGTTGATGTAATAGATCAGGCTTTCGCTGAGGTTGAACATCTGCATCAGATGATGGTTGCTCATGGACGCGTTGAACTGTTGCTGCAACTCCCGCGCGACCAGCTTGATCACCTTGAGGTGGCCGAGGTAGTGGTGGATGTTGTTGAGCAGCAGATCGAGCAGCACATCCAGCGGCGTGTGCAACGGACGGCGGGCGCCGAGCCCGGACAGCGGGGTTTCATCGGTGGCGATCACCAACAGCCGGCCGGGTGAAAACAGCAGGCCGCAGGACGACACCTCAAACACCAGGGTGCCCCCGCCGGAGTAGTTCTCCGGGCGCTTCCAGATCAGAAACAGGTTGTCTGGGTGAAATTCGATGCGCGAGACTTCATCCGGGTCGAGCGCCGAGGCCAGGGCATGCTCGTCCAGTTTGTGCTGCTCAAGCAGCCAGTTGCGCTCGGCATGGTCAGGGTTGCTGAACAACATGATCGGGGCCTCGTCACTGTCCCCGCTGCGCAACTTTCCATCGATCAATTCAAAGCGCTGGATCATCGCGACTCACCAGACCTGGCCCTGACGCTTCAACTCCAGGCGTCGGACGAATTCCTCCAGCACCAGGCCATACAAGTCGTCCTGCAAGTAGGCATCTTCGATACCGGCATCCAGGTTGGGGTTGTCGTTGACCTCGATCACCACCACCTTGTCGCCCGATTGCTTGAGGTCCACGCCGTAAAGGCCGTCGCCGATCAGATTGGCAGTCTTCACGGCCAACTCCACCACGGCCTTGGGGGCTTCGTGGACCGCCAGGGTGCGGCATTCGCCGTTGATGTCCTGGCCGATGGCCTTGTGGTTGTAGATCTGCCAATGGCCCTTGGACATGAAGTATTGGCAGGCAAAGATCGGTTTGCGGTTGAGTACGCCGATACGCCAGTCGTACTCGGTGTAGAAAAACTCCTGGGCCAGCAGCAACACCGAATGCTCGAACAGTTCGGCGGTGGCCTTGAGCAACGCTTCCTGGCTTTCGACCTTGATCACCCCGCGGGAGAAACAGCCGTCGGGGATTTTCAGCACCAGGGGGAAGCCGAGGCGTTCGCCGACCCGTTCGAAGTCTTCCGGTCGTTCCTTGTAGAGAATCTCGGTGGCCGGCATGCCCAGTTGATGGCTGTTGAGCAGGTCGGTGAGGTAGACCTTGTTGGTACAGCGCAGGATCGACGCGGGGTCGTCCATCACCACCAGGCCTTCGCTTTCGGCTTTCTTGGCGAAACGGTAGGTATGGTTGTCGACGCTGGTGGTCTCGCGGATCAACAAGGCGTCGTATTCGGCCAGGCGCGCGTAGTCCTTGCGCTCGATCAGCTCCACATCGATACCCAAACCCTTGCCGACCCTGATGAAATTTTCCAGGGCCCTGGCGTTGGACGGCGGCAATTGCTCCTGGGGATCATGCAGGATCGCCAGGTCATAGCGGGCCAATCGGCGCGAGCGCGGCTGACGCCAGATCTTGCGGCTGAAGTTGTCGAGGGCGTGGGCGAATTGATCTTCCTGGTCATCACGTAGCTTGTGCAATACGCCGGACTTGACCCCTTCGATATGCCAGCCGTTATTCTTTTTGAATTCAACTAACAAGATCGGACACGGGAACGCTTCAAACAGTTGGCGGGCCAACTCCTGCAACGGCTCTATATTGGTTCGGCCAAAATAAAGTGTCAGCGTAAAGCCTTCGGTATTGCTGTAGAGATGATGACTCAAGGCTTTATCGAGGGTTTTATCCAGGTCGTCCAGGGCCAGCCCGTACAGTGACTTCTTGGTCAGTTCACTGATGGTCCGCACCGATGGAATCACCTTGTGCCCGCGAGCCTCGGCCAACAGTGAGCAGTAGTAACCGTGCCCCAGGTACTTGTAGCCGCGACACAGGTTGATCACCTGCACACGCTTGCCGGTCTCGCTTTCACGGGTTTGTTCGAGATATTCCTGGGCCGTGACGATGTCTTCGCTGGGGAAGTAGGAGGCCCAGTCTTCCTTGCGTTCGACAATGATCACCACTTGGCTCGTGCCTCTGGGCGGAGCAGAAAAATAACCTTTGGACGTTATTGTCGCCGCGACTGTTTGCTCGGATACTTCACGCCAATGACTTTGTACCGCCGACATAATATTTGATCCGCTTTAGAGAACTCGACCTTTTCTATTAAGCACGATCTTTTAGAGAAGTCCCGTTTTGTTACGTAACTTTTACGGCGGTCATATGGCTCTTTTCTTTCGCGTTGCAAGCCCCAGCGATGTGCCGACATTGGTGGCACTGGAACAGCACTGTTTCACCACCGATCGACTGTCGCCGCGCAGTTTTCACTGGATGATCAGCCGCGCCCATGGCGAGTTGCTGGTGGCCGAACAGGACGGCCAATTGCTCGGGTATGCGCTGGTGTTGTTCCATCGCGGCACGTCCCTGGCGCGGCTGTACTCGATTGCCATCGCCGAACACGCGCGCGGCCTCGGCCTGGGCAAGCAGTTGCTGAGTCGCATCGAGGCCTGCGCGGTGGAGCATGACTGTGCGTACCTGCGCCTCGAAGTGCGCGGCGACAACCCCGGCGCCCTCGCCCTGTATGAACGCAACGGCTACCGGCGCTTTGCGTTGATCAACGATTACTACGAAGACCACGCCCCGGCCCTGCGCCTGGAAAAACGCATCGTCCAGCACCAGGACGCGCGCGTGGAGCGTGTGCCGTATTACCCGCAAACCACCGACTTCACCTGTGGCGCCGCCTGCCTGCTGATGGCCATGGGCGCGTTGCTGCCGGAGCGCGTCGCCACACGCCGCGAAGAACTGCAAATCTGGCGTGAAGCGACCACCGTGTTCATGACCGCCGGCCATGGCGGTTGCAGCCCTCAAGGCCTGGCGCTGGCCGCCTGGCGTCGGGGCTTTCGTGTGCGGATGCAGGTGAATGTACGCGGGCCGTTGTTTCTCGACGGCGTGCGCGATCAGCATAAAAAGGACGTCATGCGTTTAGTGCATGACGCCTTCGAGGAAGAGTTGGCCACCAGCACGGTCGAGCAAGTGCTCGGCGGCGCGCTGGATCTGCCCAAGGTACTGCGCGACGGCGGGCAGCCGCTGGTGTTGATCAGCAGCTATCGGCTGACCCGCTCCAAGTCGCCGCATTGGGTGATGGTCACCGACTGCGACGACGACTTTGTCTACCTGCACGACCCGGATGTGGACCACAGCCAGCACCGCCAGCCCCTGGACTGCCAGCACCTGCCGGTCAGCCACGCGGAGTTCGAGCGCATGTGCCGGTTCGGCAACAACAAATTGCGCGCGGCGGTGGTGCTGTTCAAGCCACCGGCTTGATCGAGGCGGTGAGCAGCGGCAATACGCGACCGCGTACCTTAGAAAGCCAGCTTATAACCGATGGTCATCAACATGATCGCCAGGCACGGGCGCAGCACGCCGTCCGGGACTTTACCGGCCATGTGGCTACCGATGTAGATACCCGGCAGCGACCCCATCAGCAAAAAGCCCAGCAGGTGCCAATCCATATTGCCCATGCCGGCGTGGCCCAGGCCCGCTACCAGCGTCAGGGGTACGGCGTGGGCGATCTCGGTGCCGACCAGGCGCCGCGTGGCGAGGAACGGGTAAAGGATAAACAGCGCCACGGTGCCGAGGGCTCCGGCGCCGATGGAGGTCAGTGCCACCATGGCGCCGAGGACCGCCCCCGTGACCACCGTCAGCGCGTTCAGGTTGCGCGGGTGCATGTGGTAATCGTCGCCGGCATGGCGCTGGGCGAAGGCCAACAGGCGATGCTTGAACAGAATCGCCAGGGCGGTCAGCAGCAACACCACGCCGAGCGCCTGTTTGATCACGGCGTTCATCGCGCTGGGGTCGGTGTGCAGGCTGGCGAGGAACCACAGGGTCAGCAGCACGGCGGGCACGCTGCCCAAGGTGAGCCAGCCGGTGATGGTCCAGTCGATGTTCTTGTTTTTGCCATGCACCAGCACCCCACCGGACTTGGTGATGGCGGCGTACAACAAGTCGGTGCCCACGGCGGTGGCCGGGTTAATGCCGAACCACAGCAGGATCGGGGTCATCAAGGAGCCCCCGCCGACACCGGTCATGCCGACGATAAAACCAACGATCAGGCCTGCAACTACGAAACCAACGTTACCCACATCCATCACAGCTACCTGCGGCCTTGTAAAATTCTGGCCGCAGGATAGCGATTTTTCTTATAACCACTTATATCAATATGATCTGACTTTATGCCTTTTACGTCAGTCGCTGGCAAACGTAGGCCTGGGTCTGATAGGGAAAGGCCACCGTATCGCGGCCTTTCAACGCCGGGTGAGTGGCGATCAGGTTGCGTAATTGCGCGGTGACCTCGGTTTTTTCAGCGGCGGGCAGTGCCGCGATAAAGCTGACGGAGAGGAAGCGATCCATGATCACTTCCTGCGGACTGCCGACGTGGTTGTAGGGAAAACAGGTCATCTCGGGGGCGGAAAAATACTCGCCGGTGAACGCCTCGCGCCATTTTCCGCTGTGAAAGCGCGGCGTATCGCCCTCGTAAGGCGTGATGATCGCGGTGATCGCTGCCACCCAGTCCACCGATTCATCCCGCACATTCCACACCAGCCCCAGACGCCCATCGGGCTTGAGCACGCGGTGAATTTCGGCCAACGCGGCCTGGGTGGAGAACCAGTGGAAGGACTGGGCGCAGACCAGCGCATCGGCGCAGGCGGACGCCAGGGGGATGGATTCAGCGGTGCCGTTGACCAAGCGCACATCCGGCAACAACCTGGCCAATTGCGCAGCCATCGCCTGCACGGGTTCGACGGCAATCAGCGTCGGCGCCAGGGCGTTCAGCAGGCGCGTGAACTTGCCGGTGCCGGCGCCCAGGTCGATCACCGTCGACTGCGCGTCGATGCGCAGTACGTCAGCCAGCCAGCCCGTGAGTTGCCGCGGATAGTTCGGTCGGCCCTGGGCGTAAGTGACGGCCTGGGTCGAAAAACCCTGTTGCGCAGACGTGTGAACACCGGTCATTGCCAATCTCTCCTCGGGTAAAGCGGGGACACAGTGTGCGCCTTCCCACCCGGTTTTTCTAATCCGTCACACTCGGCAACCACACACGAAACCGCGCACCGCCGAGCGGTGAAGCCTGCGCGGTCAGGGTGCCGCCCTGGGCTTCGAGGGCGCGCCGGCTGATCGCCAGGCCCAGGCCAAACCCGCCGGTGGAGCGGTCGCGGCTGCGGTCCAGGCGATAGAACGGCTCGAAGATGCGTTCGCGCTGGTCCGGCGGAATACCGATGCCATCATCGTCCACGCAGATTTCGCAGCCCGTGGGACATACCTTGACCCCCACCTGGATGCGTTTGTCGCAGTAGCGCGTGGCATTGCGCAGCAGGTTTTGCAGGGCGCGGGCGGTCAGGCGCGGGTCGAGGTTGAAGCGCTCGACGCTGCAGTCGAGCACCACGTCGATCACAATCTCGGGGTTCTCCAGTTCGTCGTCGACGCTACCCAGCACGCTGTCGATAAACTCATCGAGCACCACCTCGACCCGCTCCGGCAGCTGCGCAGGGTTTTGCAGGCGGCTGTAGGAAAGCAACTCCAACACTAGCTCATCCAGCTCACGGATATGCGCCACCAGGCTTTGCAGGCGCTCGCGG
Organism: Pseudomonas sp. K8; assembly: GCF_014889455.1. Lineage (NCBI taxonomy): Bacteria > Pseudomonadati > Pseudomonadota > Gammaproteobacteria > Pseudomonadales > Pseudomonadaceae > Pseudomonas > Pseudomonas sp. K8. The sequence continues at coordinate 1,633 of NZ_VJWO01000060.1, read as the reverse complement.
CTGGCCTGGGGCAGGTCTTCGGACAACGCCAGGGCCAGGCCGAAATCCAGGCGTGTCAGGGGGGTGCGCAGTTCGTGGGAGACCGCGTTGAGCAAGTCACGCTGCTGGTTCAACAGGTGTTCGATATCGTCGGCCATGGTGTCGAACACCGTCGCCAGGCTGCCGATATTGGAACTCGGCGGAATGCGCGTGCGTTCGCCAAAATTCCCCTTGCCCAACTGCGTGGCAGTGCTTTTCAGGCGCTCCAGGTCGCGCCAGTGCGGGCGCAGCCATACCAGCAGGCAGGCGAGCAGCGCGGCACCGATCAGTACGTTCATCGACCAGTACAACAGGTTCATGTCCAGCGGGTCCGGCGGGATCGTCAGCTTGACCGCGAACTGCGGGTTGATCGGTGCGCTGACCTCGGCCATCCACCCCCACTCGCCCAGGCGAATCACCGGTTTGCCTTGGGCCAGCAGTTGCTCTTCTTCGGGGGTGTAGCGCGTGTCCTGGTGCAGCAGCAGTTCGACCTTGAGCGGCGCGAAGTCACGGCCCAGTTGCTCGGTGACCTGGGACCAGTGCTCCACCGGCGCCCGCTGGTATTGCTTGACGATGAGTTTCTGCAGGCCGCGGGACTGTTCGACGTTGTAGTCCACGTAGCGGTGCTCGAACACCTGGATCACCAACTTGGGAATCAGGAAGATCGCCGCGCTGTAGGTGACGATCGTGATCAGATAGAGGCGCAGCAGCACACGGAACATGGCTCAGCATTCCCACTCGGATCGGCTGAACAGATAGCCTTTGCCCCACACCGTCTTGATCTTGCGCGCTTCCCCGGCGTGGTCGTCGAACTTGCGGCGCAGCTTGGAGATGGCCACGTCCACCGAGCGGTCGGTGCCGTTGAACTCGATCCCGCGCAGGCGTTGCAGGATCTGGTCGCGGCTGAGCACTTCACCGGCATGCCGCGCCAGCACCACCAGCAGGTTGTATTCGCCGCTGGACAACTCCACCGCCTGTTCGCGCCAGGTCGCGGTGCGTTCCGACAGGTCGATACACAGGTTGCCGATGACGATCTGGTCGTTGGCCACCTGAGGCTCGGACAAGCTGCTGCGGCGCAACAGCGTGCGGACCCGGGCCAGCAGCACGCGGGGCTCGCAGGGTTTGGTGACGTAGTCGTCGGCGCCCATTTCCAGGCCCAGCACCTGGTCGTGGCTGTCATCGCGGGCGGTCAGCATCAGGATCGGCAGGCCCGCCGAATCGGCGCGCAGCAAACGGCACACTTGCAGGCCGTCGAGGCCAGGCAGCATCAGGTCGAGGATCACCAGGTCCGGCGGGTTGAGCCGCGCGCGTTCGCGAACATGGTCACCCCGGCTGAGCACGCTGACGTGGTAGCCATTGCGCTCCAGGTAACTGGCAATCAGTTCGGAGAGCGCGGCGTCGTCTTCGACCAGGAGGATGTTGGGCATGGTGTTTCCAAATAATGCGGTTATGGGTCTTACACAAATCCCATGTGGGAGGGGACTTGCGCCGGTACAGACCGGAGACATCCTTTACGTTTGAAACCGGAGACATCGTTTACATGTATTAATCATGGCCAGGAGGTAACTGGCCATGTCATGGAATCGAGAGTCCCCTATGGACCAAAAAGTCAGAT